>JBEPWN010000545.1:0-2058 GCA_041642395.1 Marinilabilia sp.
AGCTTGCCGGGCAGCTCTCTACATTCTTTAAAGAACTTTATTCAAAAAAACTGCTGAGCCTGTCCGATTTAAAGAAAAAAATTGGGACCATTGATGATCACTATCAGGCTTTTATGACGAAAAATATAAGCGGCAAATGCCCCTTCTGCGGCATTCATGATGTTAAAGGTGTGTATCATAGAAACCGGGAAGCATATGATCATTACCTGCCCAAGGGCGTCTATCCGTTTAATTCGATCAATTTTAAAAATCTGGCACCGACCTGCCATGAGTGCAACAGCTCTTACAAGCTTACCAAAGATCCGGCGTATAATCCGAAAGATCCACTATTGACCCAAACAAATGGAAAGCGGAAGGCGTTTTACCCTTACGCGGCCAATTCCCATAAAATTGAACTGAATCTTAAATTGAAGTGTAGGGACTGGACCGACATCAATCCACTGGATATCGAAATGACGTTTGGACCGGAGGAATTAGAGGAGCAGATCACCACCTGGGATGACGTTTATGGAATCGAAGAACGCTATAAAGCAAAATGCTGCGGGGAGAATGATGGCAAGTACTGGATTGAGCAGATTCTCGATGAATGGCGGGAAGACGACAGAAAACCGGACGACTTTTTAAAAGCACTTTCCAGAAGCACTGAGAAAAAACCATACGCCGAGGCAAATTTTTTAAAAGCACCTTTTCTAAATGCTTGTAAAAAGGCTGGATTATTCGATAACCTATAGCTTCAATTTACAGTTTAATTGTTACAACTCCCCTGCCGATACACTACCCATGGAAAATTACGTCATCAATAATTGCAAAGGATGTCATCAGCCGCTTAGGCATTAAGTAAAAATAATATATACAAATATTATGCGACATGCATAATTTCCTGAGGCATTATTTTATAATTCCATTCACCATGGAAACTCGCACGTTCAATGTTCAGTTGAGCCATTTCATCATCCCCCACTTTGATACCTTTTTCATATTGGGCATCATCAATATCAGCTTCTATTTTCAGACCTTTTTGGGTTGTGGTGTTTGAAATCAGATTGACTATTGTTCCCAGACTATCCAATGGCCGTCCCCGCCAGTTCTTGCTCATAAAAGAAAACATTTGGTGTTCGATTTTGTTCCACTTGCTTGTCCCGGGAGGAAAATGGCTGATACTGATTGTTATTCCCAATTCATTTGCCAGGGATTGAATTTCCCACTTCCACAAACGAATTCGGTAGCCATTGCTTCCACCACCATCTGCTGTAATCAGCAACCGGGTTGCACCGGGATACCTGAAACAACCCATTTCATTCCACCAACGACGAATGCTTTCAACTGCAAATTGTGCTGTATCTCGACTGATGCCAACACTTACCCACCCTTCATTGCGTGTCAGATCATAAATGCCGTAAGGACAGGCCTTTCCTTTCTCTTTGTCTGGAAAATCATAAGTGTTCACATCGGTTGGTTTTCCGGCGGGCTCCCATTCCATCCCGGGATTTTTGTATTGGCCAATATTTTCCTTTTTTTTCGCATCGACTGAAATTACAGGCTGGCCATCACCTTGAAACTCTTTAACCTGCTCATATATAAAATTAAACTGCGCATCCCGATCCGGATTCTGTTTTCCCTCCTTAATTTTTCGATTTGCCTGCATACTATAACCCATTTCCTGGAGAATCAGATATACTGTCTTCTGGGACACTTTGTGCCCTTTTTTACGTAGGGCTTCTGATAATTTATAGGTACTTTTACAGGTCCATCTGAGAGGAGATTCCGGATCGCCTCTGGTAAGTGGATCTATCAGCATATCAAGATCCTTTATCAATGCCGGGTTTTTATCCATTAAGCGCTTACGCCCGCCTCCGGTTTTCCGAATGCGTTTTTTGGTTCCATCCGTTTTACCCGTCAGTTCCTTTTTTCCTTTTCCGATGGTCACCCGGGAAATGCCAGTTGCCTGACAGACAATGGTATCGCCTCCTCTGCCAATTGTATTGGCTTCTGATGCAGCCCATAACCTTTTGTCCTTTTCAGATAAGTGGGCCGCCATCAAATCGTACCTTTGTTTAA
>JBEPWN010000546.1:0-2040 GCA_041642395.1 Marinilabilia sp.
GATCGACTTACAACGACTCAGAGCCACGTAAACCTGACCATGAGCAAAAGCAGCATTGGCATCAATAATGGCCTTTTCAAAGGTAAGACCCTGGCTTTTATGGATGGTAATGGCCCAGGCCGTTTTTAGGGGATATTGGGAAAAAGTACCCTCAATTTCTTCTTTAATCTCTTTGGTATTATCATCAATCTTATAACGTGTATTGTTCCACTGGTCTGGTTTCACCTCAATGGGTTCTTCCTCGCCCGGGCATTTCACATAAATTACCTCTTTACTGAAAGTGGTGATTTTACCTATTTTACCATTATAATAACGTTTATCTGCCGAAGGATCGTTTTTTACAAACATCACCTGAGCGCCGGTTTTAAGGATCAACTCACCATCGGTGGGATAATTGCTTTCAGGGAAATTCCCTTCTACAGAAGCCAAGAATTTCCGGGGGCTTCCGGGAAGTTTCTCCAGCCTCGCATCGTTAATACGCCGTGCCTGGTAATTATGAGTTGTAAGGGTGATGTAACCCTCGGTATCACCATTCAATATATCCGTCCGGTAACACTTATTGATCAATTCCAAGCCGGCAGCATCCAGCTGGTTATCGCGAATTTTATTAAGCACACCAATAAACTCTTTGTCCTGCTGACGGAAAATAAACTTCAACTCAACACTTATATAGTTGGTTTTCTGTAAAGCGCGACTTCCAAAGAAAAAAGCCGATTGATAATAAGGTCTGAGAAGCGACCATTCTTCATCTTTAACTACAGGTGCCAGCTGTTGCAAATCGCCGATCATTAACAATTGAACACCACCGAATGGCAGGTTATTTCTTCGGTATCGCCGCAATACCTCATCAATGCCATCCAGTAAATCGGCCCGCACCATGCTTATTTCATCAATAACCAAAAGATCAAGTGTACGAATGATGTCAATTTTCTGACGACTGTAACGATGTTTGAATTTATCATCTTGTCCGCTAACCCCTGCCCCGGGTACAATAGGACCAAAAGGCAATTGAAAAAAAGAATGAATGGTAACCCCACCTGCATTAATAGCAGCGACCCCGGTAGGAGCAACAACAACCATGCGTTTGGGTAAATTATTTTTTAAATTGTGTAAAAATGTGGTTTTCCCGGTACCGGCCTTCCCGGTAAGAAAAACATTGCGGTTTGTATATTGCACAAATTCCCGTGCAAGATTTAGTTCAGGGTTGGTTTGGGTTTCCATAGTTCAATCTTTTTGGTTTTCAGGACACCAAAATTATATTTTAATGATGAATATATCAATTAATAGATCGTAAGATTTTTAAATGATTGATATTAGATGGATAATATCTTATTGAAAAAAACATCTTTAACGTTTATTTTTTAAGGCTGTAGTTTAATTCAATACTCCGTTAAACTTTTACAAGTAGCTGATAATAAACGCATTGAAAAACGACATCAAATAACTGCAACTCTTTAATAATAAAAGCTTTGCATCTTTGTGTCTCTGCGTTTAAGCTTTCTTTAACGGACTATTGTTAATTATGCCTTGTTAATTTCCATAAATCAAATACATTGGGGCAATATTCTTGCAGCCCCCGGAAGTGGGGCGATCGTATGGTAGAAAATAAGCCCCGAAAACCCTTAACCCACGGCAGTGGCGTCCCTTTCCGTGTATTTTACCATACGGGCACCCCTGCCGGGGCTTGGTTTGTTAATTTCTTGTGTATCATATGACCATACGGTCGCCCTTGCCAGGGCTTTACAAAATTAAACGCTATTTTAAACTAAAGCCTTTTTTTAATATAAATAATTTATTATCAGTTTATTGCAAAATTACAAACAGACTATTGTCATGAAAACAAACAGGAAAACTCAAATCAATGAATAAATCAGGAATAAATCAATCGGATGCATTAAAAAATGGCAAATCTGACTATTTTTGTATATTGGTTGATACCAATATTATTAACTTCACCCATCAGCCCGAAACCTTTATCATCCTGCAACCATTAGAAATAATACATACAATGAAAAAACCTTTAGCACTCATACTCTCCGG
>JBEPWN010000547.1:0-2034 GCA_041642395.1 Marinilabilia sp.
CAAATATTTCAGGAAGTGGTAATATTTATTATACGGGAAATCCGACCGTAAACATCAACATATCAGGATCGGGTGCGGTATACCATATTGTTAACAACGATGAAGACTAAATTTTAATTTACCATGTGACTATTCCCGCGTTCATAGGTTGTTTGGCTTCGGTAACTTTCAAGTGGATCTATACTATTTTGATTTTTTTTCATGTAAAAAGTTGTAATAAACGAAAGTTTCCTTTAATTTGCACAAATTTCAATGTATTGACTTTCAGTTTTTTAAACAATCATTTATGTGTTAAAATAAGCTTTGGATATCCCCTGTTTCCAAAGTAATACCCTGTAACATTGCCAACAATAAAATTCCAAAAAGTGACAGCATGAATAAAAAGAAATATAAATTTAGAACAGCCACTAAAGACGATCGAGATAAAGTGCAACACCTCTTTATCCATTCCATTGCCAACGAGAAAAATATTTTCAATCCAGATATGGTCTCCCCTGCTTTTGTTGATGACTTTGTAAACAAAATCATTGAACAAGGTAATATGATTATTGTAGAAGATGCCACAGAAAATGTAGAACTCATAGGCGAGGTACACTACTATAATACGGCCACCACAAAAGAAGAAAAACATCTAAAGGAATTGGTTTTCTTTTCACGCCCCGAGTCGGATAATGAAGAAGAAACAGCAATAGTAGAATGGCTTTACGGAGAAATAGAACGCAAGCATTCGGATGTTTTCAGTGTCAATCTTTCAACACCGGTATCTAAGCCATCATCGGTTGCGCTTTTCATGAAAAAAGGCATAAACATAGAAGGCAACTATCATGGGCGACTTAGTAAAATTAATGGTAAACGAAAGCTTATGCTTCCCCTGAAATGGATCAACCCATCTTTCAATTAATCCATAAGGGGCCCCTGAGGCCCCTTTTTTCATGGCAAAAATAATCATGCCTTATTACGGGTAGATTTTTTAACTTTGGTGCCTGTTACACCTGCACATTTTCACCTAAAAATGTTTTACCTGTAAATGCCTTTCCTTATGAAAAAGATATTATTTTTAACAACATTTTTCCTATTCTCCTTATACAGCTGCGGTTTTTCGACCACCAACCAGGATAAGGCCCAGACTCCGGACAATGAACCAGAAGAAGAATTCAGAACTCAGGTACTGATTACAACACCCATGGGCAATATGATGGTTGAATTGTATAATGAAACACCCTTGCACCGCGATAACTTTATAAAACTCGTCGAGAGTGGATTTTATGACAGTACACTTTTTCATCGGGTTATCAAGGATTTTATGATTCAGGGGGGCGATCCGGATTCAAAAAATGCAACCCCAGGCGTTCAGCTTGGCGCAGGTGGCCCCGGATATAACATCCCTGCGGAAATCGTTGATGGAATATATCATCAAAAGGGTTCCTTATCGGCCGCACGCCAGGGCGACCAGGTCAATCCACAGAAAGAATCATCGGGATCTCAGTTCTATATTGTACAGGGTAAAATTTTTACCCCCGAAGAAATAACCATGGTAGAACAAAGAACCGGAAAAATCCTTAACGACCAGCAACGAACCATTTATACAACGGTGGGTGGCACCCCCCATCTGGATGGTGATTACACTGTTTTTGGCAGAGTAACTGAAGGACTTGGTGTATTGGATACAATAGCCAAAGTGCTTACCGACAGAGCCAACAGACCTATTGACGATGTACCCATGACCATGTCAGTGATCAAGAAATAAATACTTATAGATTTGCAATTTTATGACGGAAAGAATAAAGCAGTTGCTGAATGAAGTTGAAGAATTTCAGGCACAATCCCTCGATGCGTTGGAAAGCTTCCGCATCAGGATGCTATCAAAAAAAGGACTCATCAGTGAGCTTTTCAATGAATTTAAAACGCTTTCTCCCGAAGAAAAAAAATCGGTCGGACAGCACCTGAACGTATTAAAGAATGCAGCTCAGGAAAAAGTGACCAGATTAAGGGAGGAAATCGACCAAAAAGCCAATGCTCTTAAAAGCTCAGACA
>JBEPWN010000548.1:0-2024 GCA_041642395.1 Marinilabilia sp.
ATAATTGATTAGGCCAGATGCTTTCGAAGTTCTGCACTTTACTCATAATCCATATCCTGACTGGCAGCCATCTTTGTTGTTGTGAGAGCAATTCTCATTAACATCAGCCACCAGTCAAGTCCAGACCTGATTCGTACCAGATTTGTGACTGGCTTGATAGAAATACATTGTCAAATCATAAATAAGTCGTATTAAAGTCTAATTAAACTCTATTATAATTGAATTTAATTAGACTTTAATACGACTTTAAATTGACTTTACTATGACTTTATAATGGAACAGTTATGAAGTTGATCCGAAGCCGGTGCGAAGGTGAACCCAACAAGCCATTCCGGAATTGAAGTAAAGGCCGGTTTTGGGGATGTTGAAATCATAAGAATGGTTGTGGTCTTTTAATAAATGGAGGGATCGATAATCTTTTGGGAAAAGAATCGTCTATGGAAGATTGCGGATGATTAGAAGAAAGCGGGAAACAAATTTGGATTTTCAACCAGATTTTTATAAATTACGTCAAACTAATGACGGAATTATGGAATATTTAGTCAGGGAGCTTTCGGAAAATATTGTCAGGAAATTACAGCCCAATAAGGTTGTGATTGTTTTTGGTGCGCGTAGGGTTGGAAAAACGGTACTTCTAAAAAAAATACTTGCAAGTATCGATGAGTCCGTCCTGACATTAAATGGAGAGAATATAAATGTTCATGACAAGCTTGCTACCAGGAGCGTGGAGAATTATAGGCAGATCTTAGGTTCTTACAAGCTCCTTTATATCGATGAAGCGCAAAAAATACCGGAAATTGAACTGAAACTAAAATTGATGATTGATGAGATTGAGGGATTGAAAATTATTATTTCAGGCTCATCATCATTTGATTTGCATAAGGATGCTGGAGAACCATTGACAGGCAGGAAATATTCATTCAATTTATTTGCCTTATCTGAGAATGAATATAATCAGATTGAAAACAGTGTTTCCAAAATTGATAAGGTTCGTGAGAGAATGATTTTTGGTAATTATCCCGAATTACTCCACTTGCCTGATAGAGATGATAAAATTGATTACCTTAATGAGATGGTGAGCTCGTACTTGCTAAAAGATATTCTGGTGTATGAAAACATAAGGAATTCACAAAAAATATTTAACCTTTTACGTTTGATAGCCTTCCAGATTGGTGGAGAAGTATCTCTTCAGGAATTAGGTAAGCAATTAGGCATAAGTAAGAATACGGTAGAAAAGTATCTGGATTTATTAAGTAAAGTTTTCATCCTTCATAAAGTTGAAGGATTTAGCAGAAATTTGAGAAAGGAAATAACTAAAAACTCCAGATGGTATTTTCTGGACAATGGAATAAGAAATGCCATAATTGCAAATTTTAATCCTGTTGAATCACGCAATGATATTGGGGCTCTTTGGGAAAATTACATGATTAGCGAAAGACTAAAATATCAGGAATATAAAAGACTTTCATCTAATAATTATTTCTGGAGAACTTATGATCAGCAGGAGATTGACTGGGTTGAAGAACGGGATGGTTCACTATTTGGCTATGAATTTAAGTGGAATAAATCAAAAGTAAAAATCCCTTCACAGTGGAAAAACAATTATCCTGATTCATCTTTTGAAGTGATAAATAAAGACAATTTTGAAAACTGGTTGACATAAATCAATCATCCCGGAACGTTGCCCCGGGCTGAAGTAAATTAGGCTTTCAGCCCGCGAAAAAATGACTCGCATCAACAATGATAAAACCCGCACAAGAGAGGCGAACATCGGATTAGCAATATGAAATGAAAACCGTCCTGAAAGGACAAATTAATTCAGCCCAATGGCAACGCCTTGGGAAAACAAAACAATGACCCACGGCGCCCTCAAATAACCTGGGCTTTCAGCCCGAACAAAGCAGAACCCAATAATGATAAAGCATCACAAAATGGCCCCAACATTGGGTTACCAATATGAAATGAAAACCGTCCTGAAAGGACAAATTAATTCAGCCCAATGGCAACGCCTTGGGAAAACAAAA
>JBEPWN010000549.1:0-2022 GCA_041642395.1 Marinilabilia sp.
GAATATAAGTCCCGGTTCCATCAAAACTCTGACTAATAACAGCTGCAGAAACACCTATTCCCAATTCTCCTTCGGACAAAATATAACGCCGGGAAAATGAAGTGCGGATCATCAGATTGTTGAACAGTCCAATATCATCGTTCATCACTTCAAGGCCCAAACCTGCCCTTTTCCCAAAAATATCAAGAGCTGCATCTGCTCCTGCTACCGTTGTAACAGGGGCTCCTTCGATTCCTGACCATTGATTTCTGTTCATTAAAACAACGTTCATTCTGCCTGATGAGCCTGCATACCCGGGATTACCATTTAATGGATTAAACATATTTTGGCTAAACATCGGATCAAATTGGCCATAAAGACCCGAAGTCGTGCAAAATAAAACAAAAAAAATAAATATCCTACTCTTTATATTGTTAAAAGCAGATGAAACACATTTATTCCCTGTTTTTCGCAAACTCGTTATCCCATTGTAAAACAAGATATTGCAATAATTAAAAGAACGTGCATCTCTTATGCAAAAATATAAACCCATATACTATTTTTGGTCAATAAAGGTTTCATTTTTCATACAGAAACTCTCATTAAACCTCAATCCTTTTCAATATTTCTGTTGGTTTTATGGAAATGTCTCCACCATACTTCAGGCAACTCCTTTTCCAGTGCCTGTTTGTAATCATTCAAATGACAAGCTACTATTTTTGAGCCCGTCGAACAAGGAACTTTTATCCACCAACGATTATTATCCGGATTGTGATAAAAATGAAGGTTTTCTCCATATTCTTCCAGGGAAACAACCCTGTATTCGTATTCGTCAACACTTCTGGACGGAAAATCATTCCCGCGTGCTCCCATTCCTTCAAAAAAATGCCAAAGCATTTGAGCAGCAAGAGGTCCCGTAATTTTTTCATTATTATTCTCAACTCCCACATTAAAAAGACCCGCAACCTTTAACACATCACTAGCTCCTGCATACCAAAAGATTCGACAGGCTTCAACATTTGAGAATCCATTTGGTGAAAAACCTTTACGCGTCAAAGCCGGTTGATTCTCTATCGAAGAAAAGTCAAAACTCAGCAATGTTGTATCACGTAAAACGACTTCAACATGATTTATATTGTCCTGACGTAAATCTCTTAATCGCAATACAGGAAAAAAATGATCATTCATATACTGTTCCTGCCCTCCTGAACAATAATACAATTGAGTTCCCAAAACAGTGAGATCATCAATCTTTTCGCCCAAATCATCAACCAATTTGTTGATATAAGCAGATGATGTAAATTCCAATCCACTTATGTCAACATCCAGAAACGCATCAACGATACTTATAGAAGATTTTGAATCTATATTCCTGATAAACTGACAAGCAGGCAAGGTCAGATCCTGTGAGCCGCCTAATAATAAAATGAAAATATTTTGGCCGGAAAAATAATTAACCACGTCTGTTAAAGCCTGATACCTGTCTTTCAGACTATTTCCTCTCACATTTCCTGCATCGGCAATCTGAACATTGCCTGAAACTTTGCGCATCCCATAAAGCCATTTTCTAATGATTTCGGATGCATTTTCAGATGCATGATCATCAGAATTACGGGTTTCGGGTACACCTACCAGGACAACATCCATTATATTGTTTTGGAACCAGCCGGATTTCCCATTGAAAAAAAACACTGATCCTCCAAGTGATTCTTCATCTGAAATCCCAGGATAGCAAATCCATTGCGTATTAACAGGTTCTAAATAATGATGTATGTCCACAATAATATATAAATCAACTACTTTTTACTTTTGGGTTTGGCTTTAGGTTTGGCTTTAGGCTTAGCCTTGGGTTTGGCTTTAGGTTTGGCCTTAGCCTCAGGCTTAACATTCGTACTTTTTTTAATGCCTGGCTTTGGCTTTTTAGTTTTATCGCCTTCCTTGATCAATTCTAAACATTCGTCATAGGACAAAGATGCTGCCTCTTTATCTTTAGGGATTTTATAATTCTTTTTTTGGTAACTGATGTATGGCCCCCAGCGTCCG
>JBEPWN010000550.1:0-2018 GCA_041642395.1 Marinilabilia sp.
GAAAGCTCACCCAAAAGCTCTTCCTGTTGTTTTTTGGCTGCTGCTTCTCTTTCTGCTTTAGCGCCCGTAAATTGACGGAATGCCTCAACAGCATTAAAATTCTCAGCGGCTTCACCTTCTCTTATTATCTCCAGCTTTTCAATTTTGTCACCCTGCTCGATCCGGTTAACCACATCCATGCCATCTACAACTTTTCCGAATACGGTATGTTTTCCATCCAGCCACGGGGTGGGTTCATGAGTAATAAAAAACTGACTCCCATTAGTTCCCGGACCTGCATTGGCCATAGAAAGTATTCCCGGAGCATCATGCTTCAGGTCAGGGTGGATCTCATCTTCAAAATTATAACCCGGACCTCCGGTACCATTACCCTTTGGATCACCTCCCTGAACCATGAAATTCGGAATTACCCTGTGGAATTTCAATCCGTCGTAATAGGGTTTCCCCTGCGGAAAAGCGGTGTTTTCCAAATTTCCTTCTGCCAGACCTACAAAATTCCCAACTGTTCCCGGAGTTTTTTCATATTCCAGTCTTGCCAGTATTTCACCTTTATTCGTATGAAACTTAGCATATAATCCTTCTTGCATAACGCTGATTTATTAATTAGTGATGCAAAGATAGGATTTTGAGAAAGTTTGTTAAAAGGCTTGGGGAAATTTTAGGAAAAAATGTCGGGAATTGAGAAAATGCTCTAAACTTTACGGCATTGCGAGGGAAGGGTTGGATTGTTCTCGTTTAACTGATGTAGGTCTGAGCGAAGCAATCTCATGATTTGGGTTTCAAGCGTCATAATTACTCCTAATCAAAAAATTGCCGCGGTCGCAAAACGCCTCCCTCGCAAAGACGCAAAATTGTTCTAATCTCCGTCATTGCGAGCGAAGTGTTGGATTGTTCTCGTTTAACTAATATAGGTCTGAGCGAAGCAATCTCATGATTTGGATTTCAAACGTCATTATTACTCCTAATCAAAAGATTGCCGCGGTCGCAAAAAGGCTCCCTCGCAATGACGATTAAACCGGACAAATTCCGTCATTCTATTTTTGCAAAGAAGATTTCTATAATTCAATGGAATATCCATCCATCAGAGAGATCCGTCCATCCAGAGTTAAATTCGTCAATTAATTTCTTCTTTTTTGCTCTGCTACCTGCTTTTATTTTTTTTTCGAAAGAAATAGCCTGATTTATGTCTAAAAATTCCTGAAAATACACCAATTTGTTACAGTTATACTTCGCTGAAAATCCTTTGTAGGTTTTCGCTTTATGTTGTCCGACACGATGATTTAAATCTGATGACATCCCGGTATAAAGAGTGGTGTTATTTTTATTGGTCATTATGTAAACCCAGGATAACTGCATATTTTAAATGTAAGAACATAAATATTTATATCCTGTTAGAGCGACGTTGAATTGATCAAATTTCAAAAGATTGCCGCGGTCGCGAAAAGGCTCCCTCGCAATGACGAAAAATGAAAATTATTAACTTGAAAAAAGGCAACCTTAATCAGGCAAGCTCAAAGCTCAAACAACAAACCAAAAACCTCAAACCACAAACCTCTTTCACCCCTAATTCGCTACTTCACTTATAAATTTGATCCTGTACAACCGCAGCTCCTCTTCCTCATAATCTCCTTCGAACTCCTCCAGGGCATCTTCAATTTTATCAGATTCGGCTTCGAGGAAATATTCGTGCAACTCTTCCTGTTGCTCTTCATCCAGGATATCGTTTATCCAGTAATCGATGTTCAGTTTTGTACCACTGTAGACGATCACTTCCATTTCCTTTATGAATTCCTTCATTTGCATTCCTTTGGCATCAGCAATATCATCTAAAGGCAATTTCCGGTCGATGTTCTGGATAATATACAATTTCAATCCGCTCTTGGCACCGGTAGATTTTACCACCATATCGTCAGGGCGAATTATCTCATTCTCTTCCACGTATTTGGCAATAAGGTCAATGAATTCCTTTCCGAATTTCTTGGCCTTACCTTCCCCTACTCCCTGGATATTACTCAATT
>JBEPWN010000551.1:0-2013 GCA_041642395.1 Marinilabilia sp.
TTTGTACACGGGCAGGAAAAACCGTTTGAGGATGCAGGATTTTGGCACCAAAATAGGCCAGCTCGGCAGCTTCGCTAAAGGAAAGCTGCTCTATTTTTTTGGTATTCTCCACATATCGGGGATCGTTATTGTGAAACCCATCAATATCGGTCCAGATTTGAATTTCATCGGCATTAATGGCAGCCCCAATCAACGAAGCGGTATAGTCGCTCCCTCCACGCTGAAGATTGTCTATCTCCCCCTCGGCGTTCATGCAAATGTAGCCCTGCGTAATGTAATAAGGTGCCTGACCGGTTTCTTCTAAAACCCGGTTAATATTTTGCCTTATATAGTTCATGTCGGCTGACTTGTCCTCATCAATTCTCATAAAATCAAGTGCGGGAAGCAGCTTTACATCATACCCGTTTTCTTTCATAAGCAAAGCAAAAAGCTGTGTTGACATCAGCTCTCCCTGGGCCAGAATTGTATTTTCACCAGCCATTGTAAATTTTCCCGATGTATAGGATTTAATCGTATCAAATGATTGGTCAACTATCTTTATTCCCTCTTCCCGGGCAGTGTCACTGTTAAAAAGTTCATTCACCACAGTTCTGTAACCCGATTCCAGCTTTCCTATAGACATACCTGCTGTTTCCCGGTTCTTCTTCCACAACAGTCCTGCAATGTCAACCAGGGCATTTGTAGTACCCGACATTGCCGACAATACTATAATTTTCTGGTCCTCATCAGTAATAATGTCAATTACAGCCCGCATATTTTGTGGCGACCCCACTGAAGTTCCTCCAAACTTTAAAACTTTCATTGTTAATTCCTTTTATCTGTTTTGAATACAAAAATGTATTAATTTATGATTCATTGAATCAATGGAAGACTAATTATTCAATCCCATAAAATAATTACCCTTGTGGAAAAAATTTTTCCAGGAAAAAATCAACCAAATCCTTACCCGATGGATCTTCGATACCAATTGCCGGAGCATAAACAACAGCCTCAAGTCCGATTTCATCGGCCCTCTTCTTTATTGCCTTTGCATGCAAAGGATGATGATTCAGTTCATCCTCGTTTGAGGGTATGCCGTTTTTATGATAATTGCATATGAAAACCGGAGGATCATTTTTATCCATCTCGCTAAGAAAATCCAGTTCTTTACGAATCTCTTCCTGTTGCTGCAAATCAATCCCGCTGTAATTTGTCAATCCAAATGCAGTGGCAATGGCCCATTTTTGCTCAGGAGTATCCGCCATGGGAATACCTATGATTTTTTCCCACTGAAAAATATCATAGGTCGACTGGGTGGCAAAGGCTCCTGCACAGAGCAAACGCGTCGATTCCCTGAGTACAGGGTCCGGACTGAAAACATCAGCCATATCATCGTGAAAGGCCAGCCAAAGAGAAGTCCCTGCTCCGGCTGAACCTCCTGAGCATGCAACCCGGTGCTTATCAATGTTGTATTTGGCTGCATGGTAACGGATGTACTGCAAACATCTTTTTGAATCATTTAATGAAGCTTTTATTCCGTAGGGTGCATCGGTCATAAACCTGTAGTTTATGGTAGCAACCGATACACCGGCATCAAGAAATCTCACCAAATCTTCTGAACTGTAATATTTCGACTTGTCGCCCTTTAAAAAGCCTCCTCCATGAATATATATGACCAAAGGAGTGGGAGATCTTGATTCGGCCATCCAGATGTCAAACGTATTAAGCGGATGCTCACTGTATCGTTCATTTATATATGTTGCGCTTTTGCCCCTGATATTAACCGGGTCTAAATGTTCATCCAATTCAATTGTATTTGCCAAAATATGATTGTTTCATTTTACACTAAATGGCGCCTTTAAAAAATTCGCCTTTCCATTAACATGCTTTGCCATTTTTAGTTCAAACCGTGAACTTAATTCCGGCAAAAGTAGGATTT
The DNA here is from genome assembly GCA_041642395.1 of Marinilabilia sp. Lineage (GTDB taxonomy): Bacteria > Bacteroidota > Bacteroidia > Bacteroidales > Marinilabiliaceae > Marinilabilia. The sequence goes on from JBEPWN010000551.1 coordinate 1,919, forward strand.
AATAAAAAGAGACAAAAATTTTTAATCCAAAAAATAGGAAAGGAAGCTCAGACCGGTTTATTCTGTTTTCTGAATGCCAGCCGCCAATTGAAGGA
>JBEPWN010000552.1:0-2007 GCA_041642395.1 Marinilabilia sp.
CAGAAGACATGCGGCCACCCGGAATTGGCCCTGGAGATAAAGTCCCTGTTTCCTTTTCAACCGCTTATGATGCCAACTATTCATTATCGGTTTCACAGATGATCTTCGACGGTTCATATTTTGTAGGGCTGCAAGCCACCAAAGTATTTCTGGATCTCACCCGTAATCAGGACGAAAAAACTGAAATTGAAATTCGTGATGCGGTAGCCAAATCCTATTTCCTGGTTTTATCAGCCCGTGAAAACATGGACGCGTTTAAAAAAAACCTGGAAGTAAATCAAGCAACACTAAGAGAAACCAGGTCGCTTTACGAAAATGGCTTCCGCGAGTCGCTGGATGTGTCGCAGATTAAACTGATGGTCCGCGAAGCCGAGAAACAAATTGGTGAAGTAAATCGAAATGAAGAGGTGGCCATGGCTGTATTGCGCTTCTCTATGGGACTGAACGAAGACCAGCCCATTGAATTAACTGACGCCTTTTCAGAATTATCGGAAAATGCGATAAATGAAGAAAATAAAGAAAAGGGATGGATACCCGAGGAACATATCGATTTCAGAATAGCAGCCACCAATGCAGAAAGCCAGAAATTGCAACTAAAAAATCTCAGAGTACAATATCTCCCAAAATTAGATGCATTCTACACCTTTCAAAAAACGGGTTACCATGATGAGTGGAATGTGTTCGGCGAAGAATGGTACAAATCCCAATTTGTAGGGTTATCGGTATCAATTCCTGTTTTTTCGTCGGGCATGAGGCATGCGCAAGTTCAACAGCAAAAACTGGCCTGGGACAAAAGCAGAAACGAAAGAATGCAAACCCTCAGGAGCATCAAAACACAAAGTCTCACAGCTTTGACAGAATACAACAGTGCTATTGATCAATATGAAATAGCCATCGAAAGCAAAGAACTGGCAAGGGATATATACGATAAAACCCGCATTAAATTTACCAGTGGTATAGCCGGCAGTTTTGAGCTGACACAACAACAGGGTCAATACATCCAGGCCCAGATCAACCACGTGCAAGCAGCCCTGGGATTATTGAATGCACGAATCAACTATCTGAAGGCAATCGGCAAATTATAGATCACTTCAGCCCCTGAATGACAAAACAACAACTAAACTAATAACCATTGAAGACACCAATCATGACACGAACAATATCAATACTCATCTTTTGGATCCTTATTTTTTTAATGTGGGGATGTAGTGCCAATAACCCGGCAAATGATCAGGACCTCAAAAAGGACAAGCTTGAGGAATATAAAAGCCAAATGACTGATCTGAAAAAGAAAATTGAAGACCTGGAAAACGAACTGGGGGACGATATGCCAGTCAATATTGTTAATGTAGAGGTGTCGGAATTAAGGCCTTCTTTGTTTGAGCAATTCATCGAAGCCATTGGAAATGTATCAACCGACCAAAATGTTATGGTGAGCCCGGAAACTGCAGGCACCATCGAATCCATCCGGATAAAAGAAGGAGATAAAGTGACAAAAGGTCAGATCCTTGCCCGATTGAGCACCGAATCCATCGAACAATCAATTGCCGAAGCAGAAGTAAATCTCCAACTGGCTTCAACTATGTATGAGCGGCGCAAAAATCTCTGGGAACAAAACGTTGGCAGTGAAGTAGAATTCCTTCAGGCAGAATCCAACATGAACGCGCTTAAAAAAAGACTGCAGGGACTCCGGGCTCAACTGGAAATGGCAGTAATTAAAGCTCCTCTAAACGGAATCGTGGACCAGCTCATGCAAAACCAGGGTGAAATGGCCGGACCTGCAATTCCTTTTGCCCGGGTTGTAAACCTGGAGCAGGTTTATATTACAGCCAATGTTTCAGAGAAATATCTAACTAAAATTAAAGCCGGCGATTCTATTTCTATCTATTTCCCTGTTCTCGATCTTCTGAAAAAGGATGTCATCTTCAGAACTTCCTCTATCATTGACCCTGACAGCCGGACCTTTAGCTTGCGTATTAATCTCACAAACGAAGACCTTCGTCTCCA
>JBEPWN010000553.1:0-1998 GCA_041642395.1 Marinilabilia sp.
AATTTCTTCTTTGGCTATCCCCACGCCGTTGTCCATTATCTTTATTATAAAATACCTTTTTTCATTTATTAATATGCCGTTCAAATGAACCACAATTTTTCCATGGACTGGTGTGAATTTTATGGCATTGGAGATTAAATTGGATACAATCACGGACAGTTTATTGGCATCATAATCCATCATCAGCTTGTCTATTTCAGAATAGATCACGAGATTTATCTCGCATTCCTCTGCCAGGGAATGGAAACTTTCAAATAGATATTTTACAAACGAAACGATATCAGATTGTTTCATTTGCATCTCCATATTACCGTTTTCCAGCTTTGACAAATCAAGCATCTCATTAACCAGACGCATTAGCACGTCGCTGTTTCGCTGTATGAGTTCCAGATTTTTTTCTGCATCATCCAATTGATTGTTCTTTATTCCAAGTCTTAAAGAATCGGCCATTCCCTTAATAATGGTGAGCGGTGTTCTGAATTCATGGGTGATATTGGTGTGCAAACTATTTTTGAGCTGATCAACCTCCTTAAGTCGTTTGCTTTCAGCCACTGCTAGTCTTCGGGAAAGTTGAAAACGGTAGAATCTGTCAGCAAATAAGACTGCCAGTCCAATATAAATGAGATAGGCCCACCAGGTAGCCCACCACGGAGGCAAAATGGTTAAAGCCATCTCCAATGGTTTTTGGTCCCATTCTACTCCCCTCGAAAATCCGTTTACCTGTAAGGTGTAATTTCCCGCGGGAAGGTTCAAGAATTGGATCTCCTGATTTTTTATGGGATTCCAGTCCAAATCGGAAGGAAGCAATTTATAAGCATATTCAACATTTTTATGTAAGCGGAAATCTATTGAGGAAAAGTTAAGATAGAAGGGGAATTGGGTGTGATTAAAAACGAGATTTTTGGTTTTTAAAATAGATTGATCCAACCTATTTTGCGATGCAGTTTGCGGAATTAAATTTTGATTGTTTAATCTTAAGCCTGAAAAATAAAGGGTTTGGGGATGATCAATTTCCTCCAGGTTTTGAGGATGAAAATAGGTTACGCCTCCTATTCCACCCAAATAAATAGTGCCGCCAGCATCCCGAAATTTTGCATGTATATCAAATTCCTTACTTTGAATATTGTCTTCTACGCCATAGTGCTTAAAATTTTTATTTTCCGGATCGAATCTTACAATTCCATCATTTGTCCCGAGCCAAAGATTTCCCTGCTCATCATCCTGTATGCTATAAATTATGGCATTAGGAAATTGCTTTTGCTCGGTCCAGGACTCAAATTTATTATCCCCAAGAAATAAATTCAATCCATTGCGCGTTCCCACCCACAAACGGTTTTGTGCATCTATAAGAATATCATAAACAGTGTTGTTTGAGAGCGGATATTTAATGTCAGAAAGACTGGTGAAAGATGAAAATTGCGGATTGCTGTAGTCATCATCGGAAAAAACCAGTTTCACCAATCCTTCCTGGGTTCCAATCCAGACATTATTGTCCAAATCAACCCGGATACAATGGGCGATATCATGAATTAGAGAATTCTGGTTTCCAACATCATTTTTATACCGAATAATCTTAGGTTTCCCGGCATTTTGCATTTCCAGCCGAAAAATGCCCTTTCCAAAAGTCGCTCCCCATAAATTGTTGTTTTTATCCAAAGCCAGATCCTTCAAAAAATCCATATTTATGGAATTGGGATCCTCTGGATCATGATAAAAAACAGAAAATTCGGGACGATTGGGATCAAAAGTTGTCAAATCGATCATGCTTAAGCCGCGGGTAGTAGCCAACCATATTCTTTGGTTTTGAACATCCTTTACAATGGCACGTACTACTGTGCCGGTGATGCTATGAGGATTTTTTTGATCTGAATTAAAGTAAAATACCGTATCACCTCTAATGAGGTTCAAACCGCCGTCTGAAGTTCCAATCCACAAATCCTTTTCTTCCTGAAACAGGGAAAAAATTACATTATCGTTCAACAAATGTTCCCCGCGCTT
>JBEPWN010000554.1:0-1995 GCA_041642395.1 Marinilabilia sp.
TTGAAGTTCTTTTGCCAGTTCAATTCCTTCCTGGAGATTCTTATTCATTTTCCAGTTTCCGGCTACAATGTTTTGTCTCATTGGTTTTCGTTTATGGTTTTACGTGATTTTAAAATAAATATCATTAAAAGGGCAAGCAGTACTGCATGCCCGAAAAGCATCATGCGTGTTTTTGTGTTTTGTTGTTGTGACAAAGAAAAACTTAAGGGTTGCTCCATTTCATCTGTTGTTGGCAGATCTCTGTAATGCCACTTGCCGGCCACGGTTCCGTGGATGATCAATAACATTCCGGGATTCGACCGTATGATGGTTTTCAGATTGGTTTCATCGCCTTGTAAAAAATTAAAATTTGTTTTGTGGAGAGCATTAAATTGCTCTGCCTCATCCAGTGTTGATGATGTCACTATAAAGAATTCATACCTTTGTTGGGTTGCAGATTGATGCAATTCTGCAAGCTTCATGGCTATATTTTCTTTTATTTTCCCGATAACAGGAGATACAACTATAAATAGTGGGGTCTTCGTGTCCATCAGTTGATTTGTGATGTCTCCTTCGTTGGGATGTTGTAATACAAAGTCCAGAATGGGGGGTTGATAACCCTTACTGATCATTTCGGTTTTGCTGTCTATGAATACCCAGGTGCTATCGTCATAAGGATATTCGTCTTCTGTAAATTCTTGTTTTTGACCGTCTTTTTCAAGAATAAAAGTCGTTTTATATTCGGGTTGTGGGGCATCATCGGGAATTGACATTCCCGACGGGATGTGTTTTCCGATAGCATAAGGCCGAAAGTCGATCAACGGCAAATGTTGCAGGCTGTAGAGGGCGATGCCTCCAATATAGACGATGATCAGAAATGAAAATATACGTTGTCTGCCAAGGCCGTATGGCGAAGTCAATTGATTGCGGGATATATAAAGTATTGCAGCAAAGGCAAGAATAATGATGTTTTTCCAGAACGTTTGCCAGTTGGTGAGGATGATGGCATCGCCAAAGCAACCGCAGTCAGATACAGGATTGAAAATAGCAAGAGCCAATGCCAATATGGTGAAGAACACCATAAAAACAACCGCTGTAATAACTGTTTTTCGCGGGAAAACATTAAAGATCAATAATATGCCTATCAGAAACTCAACGACAGCAAGTCCTATGCTGAAAGGCATGGACAATACAGATAACCAGTTGAGCTGGAATGCCTGAAAATAATCCTCGAACTTTATGGCGCCGCCTACCGGATCAACTGCTTTCACAAATCCTGATAGAACAAATGTAGCACCAACTAAAATACGGCTGAAAAATCGTAATATATCCGGAATCATAATTAAATTATTGCAATTAAACGACAAAAAGAAATTTGCTGGCCTTCTGGTATAATGCAGGATAACTCTGGCCAATTATTTAAACCCGAAAACTTCCGTTACGAATGGACAATGATAATCATTATGTGATTTTTATTATTTGTCCTGATTATCTGACTCATAAGTGGTGTTTTCGGGATACTCAAGTTTGATTAATCCAAAAACAGCATAATTAATAATATCCATATAATTTGCATCGATTCCTTCGGATACCACTGTTTTGCCCAGATTGTTTTCGATCTGCTTGGTACGGTGAATTTTCATTAATATGAGGTCGGTGAAAGAGCTGATGCGCATGTTTCGCCATGCTTCGTCATAATCGTGATTCTTGTCAGTCATCAGACTTTTAGCAGCATAAATATACTTATTGTACAGGTCAATAGCTTCATCAGCATCCATTGAGGGATGATCGCTGGGACCGAGTTCCAGTTGAATAATACCCATAGTGGCATAGTTGACAATTCCAATGAATTCTGACCGGATGTCATCTTTTATCTTTGAAATGCCCTTTGTTTCAATGCTTCGGATACGCTGAGCCTTAATAAATATCTGGTCGGTCATTGAACTGGTTCGCAAAATGCGCCAGGCAGGCCCATAATCCTGCATTTTTTTTTTGAAAAGGTCGCGACAAATATTT
>JBEPWN010000555.1:0-1974 GCA_041642395.1 Marinilabilia sp.
CCGTCTGCCTGTTCAATGATCTTATATTGTAATCCGCTTTCAAGAGTAATTACGTCTTCCTTTTTTGCATTTTCTTCAAGGAAGGCTTTCCCCTTTTCCAGATTTTCTTCTCCAATATTGCTTACAACGCTGTCTTTTTTTGCTTTCACTTCGCCAAATACTTTGCGGATATAAATGTCGGCAGTCATATCGGTAAAATATGACTTGTCGTAAGCAATTTCATTAAAAAAGCCTTTTTTGAACATCTCCACGTCAATTGTATCAAACTGTCCATTTCGAAAATCCAGATAGCTGTCAAGCAATTCCGAGTTTTGAAATGCCATAGCTACCGACTTAAAGTCAATAGTGTCAAATGGGACTTGCTCAAATTTCTTTTTCCAGCTCTCTGCTTCAAAAAAACCAAGCGCATAACTTAAACTGTCCAGTTGATTTTCCAGTTTGGCTTCCCCTGTGTGTGGTACGCGGTTACATCCTGCCATAGCGATTGTGGCTGCAATTAAGCCAATTGCCAGTTGTTTTCTTTTCATAAGATTAGATGAGTATTTAATGTGAAACGTGAATTTTTTGTGTTGCGAAATTTACAAAAAAATGTGATATGCGCGTATTTTGAATTACATGAATTCTTTCTATTCTTTTCTTGCTCTTAGTATTTCACGCTTTCCAGGTGGCCCGGGAATTTTTTCAATTTTAAGGCCTGCCTGTTGGATTGCTCTCTTTACTGTTCCTTTGCAACTATAGGTAGTCAGGATAGCGCCATTGCTCATGGAATTTGCAAGTCGTTCAAATATTTCAGGAGTCCAAAGTTCCGGTTGTTTTTCAGGACCAAAAGCATCAAAATATACAACATCATATTTTTTCCCACTTATAAACTGTCTGAGGTCGGTTTCTTCTTTGTATAAGTTAAACCAGGAAGTTAGATTTTCTTCTTTATTCCATTCTGCAGAGTGAATTTGATTGAAATATGTGCATGCCTCAATGTGATCAAGGCATTGAGAATAATTGATCTTTGATATGATGTCGGGTTGCAGCGGCCACCGCTCAATACTGTGATAGTTGATAATGCGTCCTGCATGGTGTATCATTGTGAGCAATGCATTGAGTCCTGTTCCCAATCCAATTTCCAGTATATTTAATTCTTTTCCGGGATGTTCTTCAAGGCCTGCTTTAATAAAAACATGCATCGATTCCTGAATGGCCCCGTGTATTGAGTGATAATGTTCATCAATATCCGCACGGTAAATGGTTGATGATCCATCTTCGGATGTTTTTAATTCGAGTGCAGGATATGTATTGTCCATGAGTAATAATATTTGTGCAAATATAGGTATTGTCTTCCACTGAATTGTTAAACTTGCATTGTGATTCGAAAAATCATTCATATTGACATGGACGCTTTTTTTTCATCCATCGAGCAGCGTGATGATCCTGCCCTGCGGGGTAAGCCGGTCGCAGTTGGAGGAAGCCGGGAGCGTGGTGTGGTAGCAGCCGCCAGCTATGAGGCACGGGTATATGGAGTTCATTCTGCCATGCCTTCCTCAATTGCTGCACGAAAATGTCCGGGACTCATATTTGTTAAGTCCCGTTTTGAGGTATATAAGGAGGTTTCGGCCATTATTATGGACATTTTTCGTGATTATACCGATCTTGTTGAGCCGCTTTCAATCGACGAAGCTTTTCTTGATGTAACGATCAATAAATCAGGTATGTCTTCTGCCACTATGATAGCGCGCGACATAAAGACACGAATTCATGAAACCACCGGCCTCACAGCATCGGCAGGCATTAGTATTAATAAGTTTTTGGCAAAAATTGCTTCTGATCAGGAAAAACCCGACGGCTTATTTGTGATCAAACCCGATGAGGCTATAGATTTTATTGAAAACCTCCCTGTTACCAAGTTTTATGGGGTGGGCCCCAGTACATCCCGTAAAATGCATAATCTTCAATTATTTACCGGGAAAGATTTGCGTGAGG
>JBEPWN010000556.1:0-1968 GCA_041642395.1 Marinilabilia sp.
TTAAAATAATTTTGAATTCTATGGGAAAAAGAGATATTCAGGAAGTAAATGCAGGATCGATGGCCGATATTGCCTTCCTTTTGCTCATTTTCTTTCTTGTGACCACTACCATGGACACAGATTCCGGGCTGTCACGCATGCTGCCCCCTCCTGTTCCGGAGGACGAGGAGCCACCGCCGCCTATTAAGGACCGGAATGTGTTTGAGGTTCTTATCAATGCTCAGAACAGACTGTTGGTTGAGAATGAGCCCATGGATGTGAGTCAGTTGAAGGATGCTGCCAAAGAGTTTATTCAAAATCCTATGGATGATGAAAGCTTGCCGGCAAAGGAAGAGAAAGAGATAGATTATTTTGGCGTTTACCCGGTTTCTAAAGGAGTTATTTCTCTTCAGAGTGACAGGGGAACACAATATCAAATGTATCTTTTCGTGCAGAATGAGTTGCAGGCTGCTTATACCGAATTGCGCGATGAACTTGCACGTTCTAAATTTGGTAAAAAGTACGATGAACTTGAGGATGATAAACAAGATGCAATACGTAAAATCTATCCACAGAAGATATCCGAAGCAGAACCCAAAAACGTAGGAGGTTAGTATGGCTAAATTCAGAAAGAAAAAAAGTGGTGGCGGACAAGCCATTAATACGGCTTCTTTGCCCGATATTGTGTTTATGCTTCTGTTCTTTTTTATGGTTAGTACAACTATGAAAGAGGTTTCACTTAAAATTCAGTTGACACAACCTGAGGCCACTGAATTGAGTAAGCTGGAAAAGAAGTCGTTGGTAACCTATATTTATATTGGTGTACCTCAAAAGCAATACCAGTCAACATTTGGTTCAGAGCCTCGTTTGCAGCTGAATGATCAGTTTGCAACGGTCGATGATATCCGGAGTTACATTGTTCAGGAACGTGAATCGATGCGTGAAAATGACCGGTCGAGAATGACAGTTTCTTTGAAAGCGGATTATGACACCCCAATGGGTATTATAACTGAAGTGAAACAGTCATTGCGCAAGGCGCAAGCTCTCAAGATCAGTTACTCGGCCAGACAAGTGGATAAATTGCCATTGTAAATTTCTGGCATAAAAAATGGTTTTATATGCGGAGTTGGGATTTTGTTCTCAACTCCGTTTTTTTGTTTATATGCCGGATGTTTTTTATTTGCCATAACGGATGGGTTTTGTTATTTTAATAGTCCCGAATTTCTATATAATATTTCACTGCTTACTTCCGCCTTACTGTATGATTGCAATAATCCGGTAAGCTTTTGCAATATGTTGGCCGTTAAATGATTATCTTAAAAATAAGTATAAGATTAAGGTGCTGTATTTTACTATGATAAAATCCATATAACTGCTAACTTCTTATAATCTAACGATCTATTGTGTCTATGGAAACCACTAACATTCCAGGCTATTTTTCTGAAACTGCCTTTGATCAGTTGATGCAACGTCGCATTCATAAAATTTTGCTGATTTGCAGTTCGTATGATGCTTTTATGCTTGAAGAGGATGGCCGAATTGACGAGCAGCTTTTTAATGAATATGTGTCACTCAGTTTGCGATATCCTCCTCATTTCATTCAGGTGTCTTCTGCCGAGGAGGCTTTTTCTGTTTTGGAAAATGAGAAAATTGACTTGATTATCACCATGCTTAGTGTGGGAGGCATGGATCCGTTTTTGCTTTCCAGAAAAATAAAGGAAAACTATTTTGAGATTCCCATCGTTGTTCTTACTCCTTTTTCCCGCGAAGTATCCATGCAATTGAGTCGTGAGGACACCAGTGCTGTTGATTATGTGTTTTGCTGGCTTGGGAATTCCAATTTGTTGCTGGCCATTATCAAATTGATCGAAGACGGCATGAATGCCGATCACGACATTGGAGAAGTTGGCGTACAGGCTATTTTGCTGGTTGAGGATTCTGTGAGGTTTTATTCCAGTTATCTTCCCCTCATATATAAGATCGTGTTTC
>JBEPWN010000557.1:0-1963 GCA_041642395.1 Marinilabilia sp.
TTCAGAACCATCAGAAAAATCAGAAATCGGGATCAATCTCTAATAATATCGTCAGTTCGTTTGTCCAGCTGGAAGATGGCAGCATGCTTGTGGGCACAGAAGGAGGGGGGCTTAACAGGTTCATCCCGGAAACCGGACTGTTTGAACACATCGGCATTGGAGACAGAAATGATGGTATAAACATCAAAGCTTTGAGCATAGATAAAAATGGCACAGTGTGGGTGGGAACATATCTGCACAAGCTCTGGTTCAGGAAGTCCGGCTCTGATAAATACATTCAGGTGAACAAAGACAATTTTAAAGGTTTTCCTGAAGCCGTTGAAAGTGTATATGCTCTTTGGCCATGCCCCGATGGTATTTGGATAGGGACTTTTGGTCAGGGTGTTTTTTTCTATGAGTATGCCTCGCAGAGAGTCCTTCCTTTGCAGGAAATGATCGGAACTGGCGATATTGGTCATCTTATTAATGTGAGATCGCTGTATGTTGATTCGCGGAATAACCTTTGGGTTGGTAGTAACCTGGGCATATCACGGATTAGATCCGGTTCGGGAAATGAAAAGATGATCGTGGATTTCAGCCGGCTTTTAGGACCTGTCTATTACATTAATGAAATGAGTGACGATCAAATTTGGGCAGGGACAAAGACCATGGGGATCCGGACTTTCATTTCCGGCAGGGATGCAGTTGAAGATGCCGGTGCCGATTCTTTTTTTCCCGGAAATGATGTGTACGGATTTGTGCTGGATTCCGAAAATAAGATCTGGGTAACCACAAATACAGGACTCTATTTATACGATTTTGAACGGGAGAGCATCCGGCTGTTTAATGAAATTGACGGCATACAGGGCAAGCAGTTCAATCCTCAGGCCATTTACAGGGACCGGTCCAATACGTTGTACTTTGGAGGAACCAATGGGTTTACACTGGTCAATCCCGCCGAGATCAGCAAAAACATACGACCCCCGGAAGTGATCATCGAATGGATATCTGTGAATAATGAATCCCGTATTTATCCCGAATTTGATGTGAGCACATCGTCATTTGCTCCTTTGGAACTGGGCTATGATAAAACATCCTTCAGAGTGGAATTTGCCACCGATAATTATTTGTTGCCCGGGAAAAACACATACAAGTACCGGTTGGAAGGAATGTATGACGACTGGATAGATAATGATACAGAAAACAGCGCTGTTTTTACGAATATTCCGCCGGGTGATTATGTTTTTGAAGTAAAGGCAGCCAATAATGACGGAGTCTGGAACGATTCCCCAACCATAATACCAATCACAATTAATCTTCCATGGTGGCGTTCTTCCATGGCATATATTATTTATGTATTTATCCTGTCCGGAATTTTTGTTGTCATATACCGGGCAAAAAGAGACCGGATCAATCTTAAAAAAACAATTCTTATCGAAAGAATTAAACGGGAGCATGATGAGCATCTTCATGAGGCTAAACTTAAATTTTTCACAAATATTTCCCACGAGATACGCACTCCCTTAACGCTTATCGCAGGTCCGTTAAATAACATTCTTCAAAATGAGAGGCTGTCTGCCAATGCCTCCGACAAATTAAATTTGATACAGCGAAATACTTTGCGGCTGCTGACACTCATCAATCAATTGCTGGATTTCAGAAGCCTGGGGGATGACAGCCAGAATTTAATGCTGACAAAATTTAATTTTGGAATGTTTATCGATGAGTGCTATAAATATTTTGAAGAAAGCGCGAAGGAAAAAAACATTCGCTACAGACTGATCACCAAAAAGGATTTCACGGTGGAAGCCGATGAGGAAAAACTGGATAAAATAATTATAAATGTTCTTTCCAATGCTTTTAAATATACCAAACAGGGCGGGAGGATCGACATTGTTGCAGATGGCAATTCTGAATTTCCGGGAGATTGTTTTTCTCATCAGGTAAAATTCGGGGAACTTCCCGAAGGAGATTTTTTGCAGGT
>JBEPWN010000558.1:0-1961 GCA_041642395.1 Marinilabilia sp.
CAGTGGAAGCACGCGCCAAAAAAGTTGATGTTTTTCCAGAAATTACCCTTAACCGCACCATCCGACTGGACGAAATAACACTCGATTTCATCGCTGAAGTCGAAAGGCTGGCACCCTTCGGGCCTGGCAACCCGCCGCTTAATTTCTTGATTGAGGCCCTCACCCTTGTTTCTTCGACCAGTGTGGGTCAATATGGCGAGCACCGGCAATTGATTGTTAAAGACGACGAAGAAAACACACAGCGCTTTATCTGGTGGAACGGGGGGGACAAAAATCCACCGCAAGCACATTTTGACCTTGTCTGCAAGCTGGGAAAAAGCGATTATAAGGGCGCACCCCAGATCAATGCTGAGTGGATTGATTTCAGGCTGACAGAAAAAGGCCGTAAAGAAATTTCCGCTCGGCAGTATGAAGTGGTGGAACATCGCACATCACCCACGCCCTTGCATCTACTACAAGAACTTCTAAATGAATTCCCCGATGCCATCGTCTGGGCTGAAGGTCAATTGCCAAAAAATGTTCCCGGAGTTCAGCGGCATAAATTATCAGACGTCAAAACACTGATCATCTGGACGTCTCCACCCTCACAGTCTGTATTACATGAAGCCATACACCAATCAAAACCCGAAATTATCCATGTCTTTGGGCAGGATCCAAATATCGACAAATTTAAATTATTTGCAAAGAGACTGGGCGGGCTAGCAAAATATGCTGTACAATATAAGGACGGTCAGGCATCCCTCTCCCAACTGGCCGCAGCATGTGCAGCAGAGAAAACAACCATCCGAATCGGTCTGCAATACTGGGAAGCAAGGGGGGATTTGCAAGTGGATTTTGCACACGATGAGACATTAATCAAAATTGTACAAAAGGATGTAGAACAAGCTGCCGTTGACATCTACGAGAAAATTTTGATAGAATTACTATCAGAAAGTCGTGCTTACCGCCATTATTTTAAGATCGGGGAAATTCAAAATATATTATCAGCCGCTTTTGAAACTGAAATTTGATATAACAAACTTGCACTGTCGGAACTTAAACTGGCAATGCACTCTTAAATCTTCTATAATTTATACTGATGCTTACTGGTAAGTTTATTCATAGATAAAAAAGAGCTGGTCGTATAGACGGGTGTGGTGAATAATATGATCATTGATACGCTCACTTTATCCTTAACCCTGGGGCTATCGAACTTTTTGATGGCTGCTATTTTGACGATTCTTCACCGCAAGGAGGAAATTCTCAAGGGCGTTGACTGGTGGGTATTGGGGATCACACTGCTCGGCTTTCATTTTGTGACTCTTTTCCTTGAGAATCTATTCGCACCTACCCTTCTTTCTAAAATTACAATGAATGCCCTATTGGTCGGCAGTTCGCTATTTATTTATCTCGGGTTGGTGCGTTTTTTCAATCATTTCAAACCAGGCAAATATTTCGCCATTTTTTCAATCACCTATATTGCAACCACTGTTCTACTCGTCATTATTGAATATCCGGTCATTTTGAGCGCAATATCAACACTTTCAGTGGGGATCTTTTCGGCATTATCAGCACGAATATTATTTAATAATCCTGCACCGGATCTCAAAAAATACCCTCAATTCCTTTCTTTAGTTTTTGCTATCCATGCAGCATTCTTTTTGATCCAAAGTGTTTTGTTTTTCATCTCTGATTCTGCAATATCAGGTCAGCTCGCTTTGTTTATAGAAAACCTCACCTTTTTTGCCGCTTTCGTTTCTTCGATTCTGTGGACTTTCGGGTTTGTTTTCTTGATCAACCAGCGGCAGATTAAAAATTCGGGCGAAGCGAAAAAGATTTTTAACCATACTATCAGCACGATTCCTGATGCCGTAATGATAACCCGCCTTCGAGATGGGCAAATTCTCAAAGTAAATCAGGGATTTATCTCACTCACGGGATATTCTGCTGAGGATGTTGTGGGTAAAACCACACTTGATATC
>JBEPWN010000559.1:0-1959 GCA_041642395.1 Marinilabilia sp.
CCCGGGATGTCTACCATCAACAATATAATTGTGGAAAGTTACGCAGATATACTGAAAATTCCCCGGCGATGCCTCTTTACCCGCAATGGTGATTCGTTTGTTTTCTTTAAAAAGGATGGAATGACTTGGAAAAAACGAGTGACTCCAGGTTCCGAAAATGAAGAAGAAGTTATCATTGAAGCCGGTTTGGAGAAAAACCAAAAAATACTGTTGGATGTTCCGGAGAATGTGGATGATGTTCCGTTTTATGAGATGGGTTGAAGATGGTTAAAACAAAGGGTTACATCTGTATCAGCGGTTTTTAATTTGTTTGAATTGCAGGATAAAAAAAAGGTTTGCCAAATTTGACAAACCTTTTTTTAATTTAAAATTAATCCTTATAATGGATTTTGGTCTTGCTCTGATATATTATCATTAGCATCGATTTCATCCTGAGGAATTTGCCACACAAAGCGGTTGGAACCTGCCGGCAAAGAACCACTGAAATAATGATTGCCTTCTCTTACAACCGGAAGATTTCTGCGTTTAACATCGAGTAATGATGCTATACCTTCTCCGTAGAGTTCTTTTCTGCGTTCCAAAAGAATTTCATCAATCAGTGCCTGACCGGTGTTTGTTGATTTTACAGCGTCAGCGTCAGCTCTGGATTGAACAAGGAATAACAAATCCTGTGCAGTACCATCATTCCCTAATTCTGCTTCTGCTTCTGCTTCTATCAAAATCAATTCGGCACTACGCATCATAACATAATTCCCGGTTTGATCAGGTGTATCCCTGAATTTACGTATTACTAATGAATCACCAATAGTGTATATTGGTTCATTAATAGGTTCCTGGTTTTTATAAACAACTAACGGATAATTCCCACCTATATTCAATTTTGCTCTGACGTCTGTTTCTGAAAACATGTCGTAAAAACCGGTATTCATTCTTATACTAAAATATCCGGCTTCTCGTTCCATATCATAAAAAGAATAAAACGAATAGTAATAATGTTGCTGTTCCTTATTAAATGGCAACCCCCACAACCATTCATTATTTGTATAATCATTAAAACCTGCAACATAATCAGATTGCGACATTAAAGGATAATCTGCCCGGGCGGCACTGGCATGATTCGAGGCAGTTTCCCATTCCTCTTTCATTAATGCTACTCTTGCATAAATACCATGTGCAACATCGATATTTACATGACTTTTATTTCCTCTTTCTCCACCGGCCGGAAGCAAAGTGAGTGCTTCATCCAGATCATTTTCGATTTGATCGTATACATCATCGACCGTACCTCTTGGATTTCCTTTATTTTCAGCACTTGCAGGCTCAGTATAAATTGGAACCCCAGGTTGATCTCCTCCTTTTACATAAGCATGCTGAAAAATATTTACCAGATAAAAATATGCATACGCCCGCAGGGTTAATGCTTCTCCTTTAATCCTCTGCTTTTCTTCACTGGCTCCTTCTGCATTGTCGATGTTCACAATAACATTGTTTGCATTATTGATTATTTTGTAATAAAAATTCCATATACCCCGCGGTTTGGAGTAAGTACCTTTGGTAAAATCGAACCCCATATCATGATCGAAATAATACCAGGCAGGGTATGGAATAATAATATCACGACCATCAGTCACATCAAGCGTAATATCAACAGATTTCTGTCCCATATCTTCATGGCGGTCAGTGCCTCCGGAATCATATTCCCTAAGCCAGCGATACAGGCCATTCATAACAGTTTGAGCACCATCAACGGTTTTAAAAACATCCTGATCTGAAATAGATGTAGTAGGTGATGTTTCAAGGAAATCTTCCTGGCATGAGAAGAAAGTAACGCTCATGCCGAAGATGACCAAAATAGCTAATATTTTATATCTCAGTGTTTTCATAATAATTAACAATATAAGTTTTAGAATGATACATTTAAGCCAAATGAATATGCTTTCAATTGCGGATACCTGTTGT
>JBEPWN010000560.1:0-1946 GCA_041642395.1 Marinilabilia sp.
CGATTCCTACCGTTTTATTCCTTAATTTACCTGCCGAATCAATAAGGTCATTCATGAGTATGCCATGGGCTTTACAAAACGAATCAAAACTATAAGGATTTAATTTATCAAGGTAATCATAAACAGCAATTGCATTTTTTACTTCCAGAATGTCTTTTTTCGGACCTAATACACGTTTGTTCTCAACAATAGCTGTTATTTGCTCAATTGTCAAGGTATTCCCTTCAATTTCAAGTGATGAATGAATTGTTTTAATCCTGTTTTTCTTTCTTAACTCAGTTGGAGGTTTGCTTAAATGGGCAGAGTTTACCTCCCCAATCTTTTCAGAAATAGAAGCAACTAATTTTAATATTTTTCCTGTTATACTATATCAATACTCCGTTAAACTTTTGCAAGTGCCTAATAATAAATGGTTTGAAAAATAACAATGAATTACTTCAACTCTTTGATAATAAAAACTTTGCGTCTTTGTGTCTTTGCGTTTAAGCTTTTTTTAACGGACTATTGTTACTTATTACAGATAATCATTAATTAAAAATCAAAATCTATGAAAACAACGATTCTATTAGCAACATTATTTTTACTTGCTTCGTGTGGCAATGCACATAACACCCTTTCGGAAGCTGAAAAAGAAAAGGGTTGGCAGTTGTTGTTCGATGGCCACTCAACTGATGGCTGGCATATGTACAATGGCCCTGATGACGTTGATGGCTGGATTGTTGAGGATGGCAGTCTGGTTGCCCTGGGCAAAGGAGGTGACATAGGCGGCGACATTGTGAGCGATCATCAATACAAAAATTTTGAACTGAAATGGGACTGGAAAATCGATCCACAAGGCAACAGTGGAGTGATGTATCATGTGATCGAAAGCGAAAAGTTTGGAGCTCCTTATCTAACCGGACCCGAATATCAAATGGTCGACGATTTGAATTTTCCGCAAAAACTTGAAGATTGGCAAAGTACTGCTGCCAACTACGCTATGCATGCTGCAGACATAGATGAAGATAATCTAAATCCTCCAATGACTTGGAATACATCCAAAATCATATTTAACAACGGACATGTAGAGCATTGGTTAAACGGAGAAAAAGTGCTTGAATTCCAAGCCTGGACCGATGAGTGGTTCGATCTTAAAAACAGTGGAAAATGGGAAAATGCACCGGAATACGGACTGGCCCGCAAAGGTCATATATGCCTGCAGGACCATGGCAGCAAAACAATGTTCAGGAATGTAAAAATACGGGAACTTCCAAACAAACCGGATATTCATACCCTTTTTAACGGTGAAGACCTGCATGGCTGGGTTGAATATGGAAATGAAAAGTGGTATGTAGAGGACAATATGCTTGTGGCCGAGAGCGGCCCTGACAAAGAATATGGCTACCTGGCTACCCGGATGTATTATGATGATTTTGATATCTCACTTGAATTTAACCAGGAACGTGATGGAAACAGCGGACTTTTCTTTCGCAGCATGCTGGAAGACACAAAAATATCGGGATGGCAGGTGGAAATTGCACCTCCAGGTGACGACACAGGCGGAATCTATGAATCATACGGACGTGGTTGGCTGGTGCAGATACCCGAAGAAAAGGAAGAAATTCTGAATTACGGACAATGGAATACTTTACGGGTACGTGTTTTGGGAAGCAAAGTGACGACATGGCTTAATGGAGAAAAAATGGTGGATCTGGAAGATGATAAAATTGGAAATGCCCAGGGACGTATAGCCCTTCAAATACATGATAACGCTGATATTAAAATCTACTTCAGAAATATTGTACTGGAAGAATTGTAGAAAAAGGGTTATATTTCATTAAACGGATATTACGTCATTGGTAGTGACCACCTCAAAAAGTTGAGGAATAATGCGTTAATGACAGAATTGGCACGTCCCCGTAGGGGGCAAACTTCAATAACCCCGGGTAAAAAACCCGGGGTAAGCT
>JBEPWN010000561.1:0-1936 GCA_041642395.1 Marinilabilia sp.
TGGAGAATTACTAATAAATGTATCGCAAAAGGATATTCAGAAATTTGAAACCGATGGGTTAGTCCGTTACAGCGACTTCGGTGCAAAAGGAGACGGCAAGGCCGATGATACAGACGCCATATCTGCTGCCCATGCGTACGCCAATCAACACAATCTTCCTGTGAAAGCCGATGAAGGGGCTACTTACTATATCGGGGGAAAGAACCGCACAGCGGTTATCCAAACCGATACTGATTTTGGTACGGCTGCATTTATTATTGACGATACCGATGTCGAAAATCGTAATGCACCTGTTTTTCTTGTTAGTTCCAATCTGCAACCGTTTAATCCTGAGGGCATATCTTCACTTAAAAGGAATCAGGGGAAACTTGATGTTTCGTTGCCCGGAACCTGCCTTATAACCGTCACCGATTCGAACGTAAGGCGCTACATCCGGTTCGGGCCGAATCAAAACGATGGATCCCCGCAGACGGATATTTTTATCGCCGATAAAAACGGCAATGTGGATATGGACGCTCCGATAATCTGGGACTTCGACCAAATCACAGACATCACTGCTCTTCCCATAAATGAAAAGACACTGACCATCATTGGCGGACGCTTTACCACCATTGCCAATAAAGCAGAATCAAAGTACACCTACTATAGCCGGGGCATCGCCATCAGGCGTTCCAATGTTTTGGTGGATGGGCTGGAACACCGCATCACTGGTGAAGATGATCATGGCGCCCCTTATAGCGGTTTCATCAACATCCGTGACTGTGCCTACGTAACGGTTCAAAACACCTTGTTAACCGGTCACAAAACATACCGCACCATCGGCTCGGCAGGTAAACCTGTTTCCATGGGTAGCTATGATATTACGGTAAACCGTGCACTTAATGTATCATTCATAAACTGCACTCAGACAAATGATATCGATGACCGGACATACTGGGGAATCCTGGGGTCCAACTACAGTAAAAATCTTATTTATGACACGTGTACCCTGTCACGGTTCGATGCCCACATGGGGGTTGCCAATGCCACCATCCGCAACTCAACCCTTGGACACATGGGAATAAATGCCATCGGCTTCGGTACCTTTACAGTGGAGAATTCCACTATTCGGGGAAGGACCCTGATCAACCTGCGTTCCGACTATGGCAGCACATGGCAGGGAGAATTCATCATCCGTAACTGTACTTTTGTACCCGCAGGCGGTAGATCAACAAGCGCCAGCCTGATTGGCGGATCCAATTCCGGGCAGCATGATTTCGGCTATACCTGTTATATGCCGGAACGAATTATCATCGAAGATCTGCACATCGACGACTCCAATCATCCGGCAGATTACAAAGGTCCGGCTATTTTTGGAAATTTCAATTCAAAGATGACCGACGATTCTTACGTGGAAAAGTTTCCCTATGTCAAAACCAGAGAGGTCATTCTCAGGGAAGTGACCACCGCCAGCGGCAAAGACTTAAGGGTCAGCGAGAACCCATTCATGTTTAAAGATGTGAAAATAAATACCGAGTAAAATACATTTATAAAAATCCATGCGTGACTTTGCAGAGAAATGAGTTTGTTTCTTCAAAATTTAATTATTTAGTCCCCTCTGTTTAAGAATCAAACTTCGATATCGAAAAAAAAGATTTCATTTTCAAGATTCTAATCAAAAAAACAAGCACAATAAATTGAATTTCAGATATTTTTTCGTAAATTATTTAGTTTTTCAAATATTAAAATGAAAGGAGTAATTATGGAAAAAAAGAAAGAACCAACTTTTAGAATTGTGATTGAGGGCATCGGCGACCATCATCCGGATGCAGAAGAATCAAAACTGACAAAAGAAGAACGCGAAGCAATGAAAGATCTAAATGATTTCCTAAAAGAGGAAACAAGAGATTTTCATACCAAACTTCAGGAAAAAGTAAAAGGAAGGAAATTTTCACTT
>JBEPWN010000562.1:0-1934 GCA_041642395.1 Marinilabilia sp.
TTATTTCAAATCGACAATATCC
Organism: Marinilabilia sp.; assembly: GCA_041642395.1. Taxonomy (GTDB): domain Bacteria; phylum Bacteroidota; class Bacteroidia; order Bacteroidales; family Marinilabiliaceae; genus Marinilabilia. The sequence continues at coordinate 23 of JBEPWN010000562.1, forward strand.
GGAATTGATGGTTTTGACGAACATTAATTTTCATACTGATTTTTTTTAGCCGGAAATGTCACAAAAAGAAATCGGCTAATGTGATGAATAGCCATCACAGCCTTTCTCCCGGATGGCTGTCACTGAGTGAAAAAGTTCTGCCTTTTCGACTTCCTTTATTTCCACTATTTAATCATAGGCATTAAAACAGGCAAATTTCACGCAGGACTTCGTTTGAGCTATGTTGTATTTCTGTATAAATTCGTAAGTATTTCGTTTAAAAATCATTTGAAGTTGAGAACAAAATAAACTTTAATTTGATGTTGTCAACATTATGGAATTTGTGATAAGACGGAATAACACATGGCCAAAAATTTTCATTACATTAACCGTAGTAGGATCAAAAAAGGATTTCTTCCTGAAGCAAAATTCATGTTGTAAAAAACTCACGACCCGTGCTTTCGCTAGAATAAATATAAGACGAATAAAAGACCATGAGATGGATTTGGAAAATGTTTTATTCAAACCATCTTAATCAAAAGACCATGCTCTTCTGTGATCGAAGAGCATGGTCCAAATTAATTGATTTTCAAAATTCTTGAATTGTAATCTAATTCTCTATTTCATTTGTTTCATCATATATTGGTAATTTTCCTCAAGGGTCTCTAATTCTTCCTCATGATCGATTTCATCCTCAAGGATTTCACGGATAAGGTGGAAGGTTACAGGGTCTTTACCAGCAACAAAATCCAGCAAACCCTTATAAACCTCAATAGCGCACTGCTCCCCTTTGATGTTTTGCTTTAGCAGGTCCATCACAAATTCACTGGTTGGTTCTTCATAGCCGCAGGTTGTCACTTCATACCACTGCTTGGGATCAATCAGTGGTGTGCCGCCCAAAGTAACAATTCGATCCGCCAGCATATCAGCATGTTCTTTTTCTTCCGCTGCATGCTCAATGAGTTCTGCCTCTACAGCACCAGCCATAGGGCCTTTAATGATTTTTGAACCGACCCAATACTGGTAGACAGCAAGCCACTCATCAGCTAAAGCTGAATTTAAACGTCGAATCAATTCATCGACATCCAATCCTACAATTTCTCGTCCTTTAGTACCCATTTGGTTTTCCTCTCGTAAATATTGATTATTAACAATTTCACCAAACAAAATTATACATCCGTTATGAGGTGTTAAAAATCAATAATAAGAAATTATTAAACTCATAAATTCTGATAAAAGAAGGACAAGCTCAGTAAAAATTTTTTATGACAATTGTTAGAATAATCTTTTTTCTATTTGGTTTTGAAGACAAATTCATTATGGAATAAATTTTACAAAAACTTCTCATATAACCGATGGGTCTTATGAAATTGAATATCAAAATTTGAGGTCTCCATCAAAATATTGATGTTTTCCTCGCGCAATTGCAGTAATTCCGCGTAATCATAACGGTTATCCTCCATGACACTTTTGTAGATCTCATTGTATAGAATTGCAGTGCCGCCCATTCTTTGGTAATCGTCAATAATGCCAATCCCATTTAAAACGATCCTGTTTGTACGTTTGCTTTCTAATAAAATCTTCAACCAACCAAAGGGGAATAAATAGCCATTGGCTTTTTGCAGGGCGTTGCTGATATCAGGGTATCCAAGAATCCAACCTACAGGGTCATTATTTTTATAAATCAGCTTAACTAATTTCGGATCGGCAATCCATAACAATTGTGAAGCCATCTCATCCAAATCTCTATCGGTGATTGGTGGATTACCCGCAGGAACAGCCAGGGATTCATTATAGAGTTTCATAAATTCATCCATAACTGACTTTAAGTCAGCTTTTGTTTTGAGAGCAGGAGTCCAAAACCCAAATCTTTTTTTCACCAATTCAGCAGCTTTGAGCACCTTTTCAGGAAATTGAGTGCTTTTATCGATAT
>JBEPWN010000563.1:0-1922 GCA_041642395.1 Marinilabilia sp.
TTTTTCAAATAACCCACAATCATTTGGGGATATATAGTTAACTTTAATGATTACTTATCAGACTTGTTCTGCGTCAGGTAAAAAAGTTCTGTATAATATAAAACCCCGACATATGAAGCGAATATTTTCTTTATTATTAGTTTCAGTTATTTCATTGGCAAATGCTCAAACCAGTGATCTTGACACCCTGGTTGATATTGGAGGATATAATATGCATTTCTATATCATTAAGGGTAATGGAACACCAATTCTTTTTGAGGCAGGTGCTGGAAATGATGGTTCAGTCTGGAACAACATTTTGAAACCTCTTCACGATATCACAGGTACAACCTTAATTACCTATGATCGAACAGGTTTTGGCAAAAGTGAAATAAACCCACATCACACCTCTGATGAACAATACGGAATTATAAATGGTATTAATGAACTTGAACGTGGGCTGAAAAAGTTAGGATATTTTGAAGAATTAATTCTCGTTTCACACTCATATGGAGGTTTTTACACTACTCTTTTTTCTTCCAGAAATCCGGGAAAAGTACTATATAACGTCAGAGTTGACGCCAATCTGGCAGGACAATACACCGATGAAATTCTTATTAAGGCTGAACAAGATAATTCTGTGCAGGAGATGAAGGGCATAAATTTAGGCAGTTATTATTTGGGAATAAATTTTGCCAATACTGTTAAATTAATGCGGAATGTAGAATACCCTAACTCCGTACCTGCCATTGATATTGTTTCACCTATTCAGCGACATCAAACAGACGATGAATGGAAATTATTGATAAAAACACATCAGGACTTTATTGATGCCAATCCGAACAGAACCGGAATTGTTGCATACGGCAGTGGTCATTATATCTTTTTGGACAATCCTGGATTAATAATTAACAGTATTGTAAAAGCCTATTTACATACGATATCAAATGAAAAAGAAAAAACTGCTGTTCTTCAAAAAGCGTTGGATGTTTCCATAGATCAATTTGTTTCTGCCAAACATGAAGAATATGAATCAAGGATTACCGATATTTATGCTATCAGACAGGGAATTGCTTTTATGAAGAGCAGTGAGTTGAAGAAGGCTGAAAAAATACTTCGATTAAACACAGAACTTTTTCCTGAAAGTTCTCAGGCATTTGAATACTATTCAAGGGTGCTTGATAAATTAGGTAATACAGATAAGGCAATAAATATGTTAATGAAAAGTATTGAACTTGATCCCAATAATGAAAATGCCAAAAGAAACCTTCGCAGGCTCAAAAAGTAATTGTATTTAGTCTTTTAATAAAATCATAAACTTACAGTATGAATGCACATCAAATTACCAGGCAGCTTGAAACGGATTCCAGCCTCCCCACTGGAAAGGAAGAGCGGTTTAAAGGATATGGCGTATTGGGCCTTCCCTTTCGTTCAAATCATATACTTGCTTTAAGACGATTTCCAAAAACCTCCATTGGTCCTGCCTATAATTCTGTATGGCACCGCAATCCGGAAGGAGAATGGACAATATATTCCAATCAGCCGCCACAACTAAGCTGCCCACGTTTTTTTGGCAGCGCGGCAAAGCAATCACAACAAACGAAAGTAGATATTAATTGGACTGATGATGATACTATTGAAGTAGCAATAAAAGAAGTAGATTTTAAATGGCATATTAACCTGAAGACCACATGGCGTACAAACATGATGAACAGTATAGTAAAAATAATGCCGGCAGCAGCATGGAAAAACAAAACTGTATTATCCGTGATGTCTTCTATAGCAAGCAGGGTTTTTGGAATTGGAAAAGTCTCTTTATATGGACAAGCTCCTAATGGTCAATTATTTATAGCTAATCCATTTTTAATGTGGGAAATACATGAAAGTACGGCTTCCATGGCAGGAAATGATTTTGGACCGCCAGGCAAATTGAAAAAACAGAC
>JBEPWN010000564.1:0-1919 GCA_041642395.1 Marinilabilia sp.
TAGTTTTTCGTCTGTTACCTGTTGGTTTTCAATTTTCACCAATGGTTGATTAATCTTCGCTGTTTCGGTTTGAATAACCCGGTTGCTGTCCGCTTCCTGATCGCGCTGATTGTTTTGAGCCATTTGGCTTTCGGTGAAAAAAGGATTGAATAACATCATTGCACCCGCAGAGAAAAGCAAAAGCAGACCGGCAGCAGCAGAAGCCCTCCACAACCAAACCTTGCGGCGGTCATTTTGCAGCGACTTTTCGAGACGACCAAACACCATGTCGATATCCAAATCATTCTGAATATCGTCCCACAGCTGTTCGGGCGGTTCCATGCCAGCCGACTCAATCCTGTTTTTATACCATTTAAGAAAGTCCATCTTTCTCCTTCGTTAGTTCATTCAACCACCCCTGTAACATATAGCGTGCTCTGCTGAATTGTGATTTTGATGTTCCCACCGAGATATTAAGGCGTGAGGCAATTTCCACATGACTCATTCCTTCCAGTGCATAAAGATTAAAAACCATGCGTGCACCATCGGGCAACCGGGCCACCTGGGTGAGTAATTCGGGCATTTTAATGATTGGTGCTTTTTCAGGCTCTTCCTCAGGGGTATCCGGAATTTCATCTGTAATCAGTGCGATTTCTTTCGATAGCTTTCGAACATGGTCAATGGCTGTATTTGTAATTATCCTCCGGATCCAGCCTTCAAAGGATCCTTCATTCTTATACGATTTGATGTTTCGATATATTTTAATAAAAGCATCATGCAAAATGTCACGGGCCTGATCCCGGTTTTTGGCATAGCTAAGACACACCCCATACATTTTGGGGGCAAAACGGCGATATAATAGTTCCTGATGGTATCGTTTTCCGTTTTTACAACCTTCTATAATCTCCTCTTCCGGAAAGAGTTCAGTCTTCATGCATGTTATTCAAAAACTACTGCGATAGATTTATCCAGGCGACCCGCCATCGGTCCAAAAATCTGTTTATTATCATTGTGATTGATTCGGATTTGTTGACCGGCGGGTGTATTGATGATTGTTGAGCTTTCCAGCTGGTCCATCGTGATGTTCTGAAATAAATACCGGGCATCAATGATGATGTGTGCCCGCGAATTTGCATTTTTATTCAGCACAATGGGGTCTGCCGGATTATTCCTGAAAGCCCTGACCCGGATTCTTTCTTTCAGAGTATGTTCAAATTTAAAATTAACTTTTTTTGATTTTCCCGGATTTATATCTCCATTAAAGCTGATGGCTGCTGCGTCATCTGTTCCAAGATAAAACTGTATATCCAGTTTTTCATATACCCCCTGGGGCAGATCAAAAGAGATATTGTAATCTGAAACATTGTTGCCTGTTAATTGAGCTTCCAGCGGAGGATTAAACTCCGACACCATAAACACATCTTTTCCCTGTTCGCGCACGCCTTCAATCTCGATGGCTGTGATTATCAATTCGGCCTGGTTTATTGACAATGACTCAAAATCCGGTTCCCCAAAGCCCGGTTTATCATCATCAAACGGATCATTGGATAGAGTTGTTGTATCTGTGGTAACATTTTTTAGTTCATCATCACTTTCTGTATCAAAGGGATTCATTTCAAAAACGAAATCCACTTTGGCAGGCAGTGTAAGCTCGTCTTTCCTGCATCCGGAAAAAAATACGGATGTCAGCAATGCAATAATAAGGATCCGTTTAAGCATATTTGGTTGTTTTTGTATTTATTAGACGGGTTGGGTTGTAAAAGGTTGGAATTTCGGGGAGGTATTTTTTTGTGTGTTGGGTTTTTGTTGCTTTGGGGGGATTCTTGTCTGCGAATTTCCGCGAATTATGCCCTTCGGGCGATTGCTTCGCAATTTGGTTTATCCGCAGATGACGCAAATGGACGCAGATTTTGCCCTTGCGGGCTGTTGCTTGCGCAACG
>JBEPWN010000565.1:0-1910 GCA_041642395.1 Marinilabilia sp.
TTTCTTCCCGGGCAAAAAGATCACTCCGGTGCAGAAACATTACCAGGTCGGGAAACTCATTGAGAAATGCAGGAAGATCCTTTAAAGAAGGAAGGCTGCCAGCTCCGCCGGTATAGCCCCCAGCCAGTTGCGAGAACAACACGATGGGAATGTCTAATTCAACAGCCACAGCTTTGATCAGCTGTACAATTTTACTCAGTTCTTCAGGGCGGTTTTCAACATCGGCATTCAGGGTAAGCAATTCCAGGTAATCGATAATGATCAGATCTACCTGATGCTGAGTTTTCAGTTGCCGGGTCTTACGCACCAGTTCGTCAACCGAGAGGTTGGGAGTATCATCCAGGAATAATTTCGCCTTGGCGATGCTGCTTACCAGCGAAAGCATATGATCCCGCTCACTGGGCTTAAAATCGCCCGTTTGAATCTTACTTAAAGACATCCCCGTTTCGGTTTCTATCAACCGGTTGGCGATCTTGATATTGGATCGTTCGGTAGAGAAAATGGCCACGGTATTATTGTTCTTAATGGCCAGGTTATTGGCAATAGACAATAAAAAAGCGGTCTTACCCATTCCGGGTCGAACCGCAATACAAGAAAGTTGCCCTTTCTGGAATCCGCCGGTTACTTCATCCAACGATTTAAAACCGGTTGACAGCCCGTTAGGGACCGGGTTCTCGCCGAATTCTTTTTCCAGTGCCTGGTTTACCAGTTCGCGGATACTGGCAAACTCTGACACTGCTGACTGCTCTGTGACTTCTAAAGTGTTTTGTTCCATAATATGCAGTTTTTAAAACGACTACTTACTAAATCTGAGTTAACAAATATTGGTTGGTCCACCCGACGGCTTAGGCGTCAGGCTTCCACAACAGTAAATTCCATGTCCAGTTCATCCATCAGCTCACTCCAGGTTTCAAGCATATCCTCTTCACCGGGCAGAAAATGCCAGCATACCTGGACTTGGTTACCCTTGCGCTTATAATGATCCAATAGTTCCATGATCTTAAACATGTATTTGGAAGAACTGGTATTAAAGTAATTAACCACAAAAACCACTTCCAGCGGCTTGTGATAATTCTTGAGTACACTTTTGAGCTTATTAATCAATGGCTGAAAGAACTCGATGGCATTTTCAGGATAAGAATTTCCTGAAAAATGCAGAAGGCCCTTCGAAAAATCAAACAACACTGAAAAGGTTGTCTTTGTCGGTTCAACAATTATCTCCTTCATATTCTACTGGCTTTTTCAAATGCCCCTTATTAGGCTTTTCTTCTCCGAAAGGAATGGACAATATAAGAAATTTTTACAAGCAGAGGAAGTATTTCGCAAAATTTTATGGCTTGTTAACAGGTGCAAATGAAGCGGATACAAAGGGCCATTCTGACAAGCTCTTTATAGAAAGAATGAATTATATTGTTTGAAAAATCACTACGATCCATTAACAAAATGATGGGATCATCCCCATCAGGTTTTGAACTTTTTGCTGAAGGGGTTGTTCAACAAATGTTTCAGGGTTTAATACCATGATTCTATTTTTGTAATTTTGTGAAATCATTCGCCGGACAAACCAAACGAAAACTGCATTCCATGACTGTTTATTCCATTAATGACCTGGAGAAGATCACCGGCATCAAGGCACACACCATCCGCATCTGGGAGAAACGTTATGAGGTGGTACATCCCAAGCGCACGGCCACCAACATCCGCTATTATGAAGATCAGGACCTGAAAAAACTACTCAACATCAGCACCCTGAATCGCCATGGGATCAAGATCTCACAGATTATAGGGATGAACCCCCGGGAGATCAATGAAAAGATCATGGAGATTGCCGGGCATGCCACAGATTACGAAAGCCAGATTAACAGCCTGATCCTGGCCATGATGGAGCTACATGAAGAGCAATTTGACAA
>JBEPWN010000566.1:0-1886 GCA_041642395.1 Marinilabilia sp.
TATGTAGATGAGGAAGTCATTGCAAGCACCGAGGATTTTCTTCGGATGAAGGTAGACCTTACCCGCTACGATTCTGAAAGGGCGGAAAAACTTAGAAAACAGTATAATATTGCCGGAGTACCAACGATAATGTTTTTAGATTCAGAAGGAAATGAAATCCGCGAGGCGCGCGTAGTGGGCTTTCTTGGACCGGAGGCCTTCCTCAAAAAAGTCGAAACGGCCAAGAACCAGTAACTACTTTTATTTAGTATCATTCTCAAAAACGTAAAATGTATTATTTATGAGCAACACAGATCAAAAGAAACAAAGCGGTTGGAAACGAAGCCTTATCGAGTGGGGCGTTATTTTTGCCATTGGGGCCACACTTTATGCAACGGGATTACATACCGAAGTGCTCGGCACCATGCAGCGCGCAATGCTATGGACCGGTCTTTTTGATGCCGACACTTCACAGGTTACTACCACCGACGGGCCAGTACTTTCTGATTCAGACTATCAATTTGCCATGCGAAAAACGACCGGTGAAACTGTATCACTCAGTGATTTCCGTGGCGATGTTGTTTTCGTAAATGTCTGGGCTTCGTGGTGTCCACCCTGTGTGGCCGAAATGCCCACCATTGAAACCCTTTATGATAATGTGTCCGATAATGAAAATATCCGTTTTATACTACTATCAATGGATGAAGAGCCCCAAAAGGCAGTCAATTTTATGAAAGGAAAGGATTTTTCAATGCCCTACTATTTTCCGGCATCAAGTCTACCCTCGGAGTTTCGCAGCCAGTATCTGCCAACTACATATGTACTCTCCAAAGAAGGGAAAATTGTATATAAAAAGGAAGGTATTGCCGATTACAGTTCGCCCAACTTTGCCCAGTGGATAAGAGAACAAGCCAAAAAGTAATTAATAGGGTTCACGTTAAAGTGGACCCTATCATTTTATAGAAATCACTTAAAACCACCGACGTACTTCAGATTTATATTTTCTAAACTCATCCTCGAACTTTTCTTCCATCACCTGTTCTTCAGGAATAATCTGATAGCGATTCATATAACCCATAAATAATGGGATCATTGAAAACGTCAGAACATTACCAAGGTAAAAGCCATAGGCCACTAATATAAACAGCAAACCAGCATACATGGGATTTCGCGAAATACTATAAATACCATTAGTAACTAACGTGCTGACTTTTTCTGGCTTGTGAGGATCAATTGACGTCGACGATTTGTAAAATTCAACAAGTCCCAGCAAGCCAAATACTCCTCCTATTCCTGAAATGAAGAATGTGGCCCACCATTCTGTACCAAAGGTCACCCAATTGAAAACAAGATATTTGTGAATCCACCACATAGCTATAGCAATAATTAGAGTAATAACAGCAGGTGGAATTTTGAGCTCTAATTTCATGTGTTATTCATCTTTTTTTCTTAACTATCGATGGTGTAAATTTAATAAAACTACTAATCTAAACAGCACCAATATTTAGTTAAAAAAGACTCAATAAATTATGCGTACTGCACAAGAGGCTAAACAATTCTGGGACGATCGCTATTCGAGCGGAAATTATATCTATGGGACACAACCCAACCGTTTTTTCAAGAATCAGCTTGACGAACTAGAACCCGGACACCTACTCTTACCCGCCGAGGGAGAAGGGCGAAATGCCATTTATGCAGCACGAGAAGGCTGGAAGGTTGACGCTTTTGACATCAGTAAGAAAGGTCGCAAAAAAGCCTTAGAACTGGCTAAGCGGAATCATGTTGCAATTAATTACACCATCAGTAAATACAATGAATTTGAAATAGAAACCGAAGCTTATGATGCCATTGCGCTTGTTTACGCACATCTACATAAATCAAAAAGAAAAGACATTCACAAAACGCTG
>JBEPWN010000567.1:0-1867 GCA_041642395.1 Marinilabilia sp.
ACATCATCGTGAATGTAAATGTTAACCAGATTACATAGGTCGGTGTAATATTTTTCAAAGAAAAAACGAAAAGCTTCTTTGTCGCCTTCAACCATCCGGCGGAAGATAAACTGCTCCTCATCATTACTCTTTTCCCAACTCATAAGCTCTTACCTTCTTTTAAAACCTCCGACCAAAATTATAATTATTGGGTAATAATAAGCAATTTGATGAAATATTAACTAGATATTTTATACGGAGACTTACAAAAAGAGGAGCGTAAGTAGTAACAGCAAATGCACTTGTGAAAAATAAACATACTTGTAACGTGACCTGGAAAGAGCTATGCTAAAGAAGTCGACAACATTCTGTTTACTATTACCTCTTCGCATTGCCCGCCCTTCGGGGCCATTAATTCTAAGAACGCTGCACTGGCAATAATTAGTGTCTGAAGTGCCATGGGTCCTTTTCAGCTTATTGCCAGAGGCGGAGTATAGATAAGAAAATGAGAAAATATTTTGTTAAAAACACAAAAGGAGGAGGTTCCCCTTTCATTTTACCAGGGTCCTAAATCCAGTAAGTTAAAAACTGTCACATGTCTTTCTTAACTAATTTCCATAGGCGGATTGGCATTCAATAATTTATGTACCTGTTTACGAATTCAAAGCCGATTGTAGGTCCGTCTACTTTATTAACTCAAAAGTCTGTCTTGCAATTTCAAGTTCTTCGTTGGTAGGGATAACCAAAATTTTTGTTTTTGACTCATCAACATTTATTTCCCGTATACTGTTGCTTCTGATATTGTTCTTCTCTGAATCAAGTGCAATTCCAAAATATTCCATGTTTTCACAAACCAGTCGCCGAACAAGTTCATCGTTTTCTCCAATCCCTGCCGTAAAAACAATAGCATCCAAACCGTTCATGGCAGCCGTGTAATTTCCAATAAATTGTTTGATCCGGTAAGCGTACATTTCATAAGCAAGTTTTGCCTTTTTATCGCCGTTGAAATAAAGCTTTTCTACATCGCGCATATCGCTGTGTCCTGTTAATCCAAACATGCCGCTTTTTTTATTGAGCAGGGCACTCACTTCTTTAATCGGGTATTCTTTTTGTTCAACCAGATAAAAAATAAAGGACGGATCGATACTTCCCGAACGTGTTCCCATTATCAGGCCATCTAATGGTCCTATTCCCATTGAAGTATCCATGCACACACCATTTTTAACAGCTGCCATCGATGCACCGTTTCCCAAATGAATGGTTATAATTTTTGAATTCTGTTTTCCCAAATAATGAGCCGCTTTTTCAGAAACATATTTATGTGAAGTTCCATGAAAACCATATTTGCGCAGTCCAAATTCTTTATATAAATTTTCAGGAATGGCATAACGGTAAGCAATTTCAGGCATGCTTTGATGAAAGGCTGTATCAAATACACCAATTTGTTTTGCTTGCGGAAATACTTCTTCAGCCACTTCAACACCGGTTAAATTTGCCGGATTATGCAGCGGTGCCAGGGGAAACAACTCGTTAACCTTTGCTTTTACCTCACTGGTAATTTCAACTGTTTTCGTAAATAATTCGCCGCCATGAACCAGCCGATGCCCCACTGCTTTAATTTCCGAAGGATCGGCTATAACACCAAACTCCTGGTTTGTAAGTAATTCTGCTACTCTTTTTAAGCCAACCGTATGATTTGGAATCGGAAATTCTTCACTAATTTTCCTTTCCTGTCCGTTGATAAAAGTTTTGTGCTTAATGACACCGGTTTTCAAACCAATTCTTTCTACAATACCACTTGCAAGTGGCTCTTCAGTGTTCATGTCAATCAACTGATATTTTATTGACGAGCTTCCTGCGTTTACAACCAATATGTTCATTCTGAATC
>JBEPWN010000568.1:0-1864 GCA_041642395.1 Marinilabilia sp.
AGAAACAAGATATCAACAGATGCCTTATGTGATGATGACGCATCCTGAGAACAGGTGGCCTGATTTCAAAGGGTTTCATTGGAAGGATTATTTAAAAGAGGTAGAGTATGATATTGAACATATAAAGAGTATTGAGTAGGATGGAAATTCAGTGATGTGCCCTAAAAACCAACATACAACATGGTATAGTGCATGCGGGTTTCAGAGGTTTGCGAGGGTTTGTGGCTCGTAAAAAACAGATAGGAAATTGCTTCGTAAGGAGTTTTTAAAGAAAGCTAAAAACATTCATTCATATTTTGCCAGAGGGCACAAAATTTTGCAAATACAATTGATATAGAGAGCGAGTTTTATAAGAAAAAATCTCCCGAAGAAAGTTAAAAAAACACTTTATTTTCTGGCTCCCCTGACAGCCGGAAGTTGCAACCTAATTGGTGGATATTTGGTGTGAAGTACCACTTATCTTTTTTCGAAGTTATTATTAAAGATTGTATCCTCATGATATTTAATGATATAAAACCTGCTTTGATGATCTTTTATTGTCAAGGTACAAGGAAATGAATAAGAAAATGGAAAATTAAGCTATGAAACAGGTATTTGGTAAATTGTGATTTATGCGTAATTTTACATCATTAAAAAATTCGCAATGGAAACAGTACACATAAAAATACGCACCAACACAAAAAGAGGAAAACACCTTTTGGGTTTATTGCGCGAAATGGCAAAAACAGGCAGAGATATCGAATTTGAAGATATTCCAAATGATGAAACCATTGAAGCAATTAACGATGCCAGGGCAAAAAAAGGAATGAAAGCTAATAATATTGATGACCTGTTTGCTCAACTCGAAAATGATTCAAATGTTTGAAATTCATTATACAACCAAATTCAAAAAAGACTATAAAACAATTACACGCAGGGGCTATCAACTCGAACTCTTAAAAGATGTTATCCGCAGTCTGGCAAAAAAACGGATCACTGCCAAAAAAGTTTTTACCACACCCACTTAGCGGAAAATATAAAGACAACTGGGAGTGCCACATAAAACCAGACTGGTTGCTAATATGGAATATTGATTACCAAACGAATGAAATCTGGCTGGTACTTACAGGAACCCACTCCGATTTATTTTACTAAATGCAAAAAGCGCTAAATGAATAAATCATATAACGCTCATACTTTTATATCGGTGCTCCCCTGACATTTGGAAGTTGCAACCTAAACTTGGAAAGTTAGGTGGGAATTACCACCTAACTTGAACCAATCGTGAACCATTTTGAGTCAATAATATTTTCAATTATATCTTAGTTTATTCAATTCCTGTTCAATGCGGTGTACAAGGTAAAAAGGCAGGTTGAGAAGGGTGAACGTTTTACCTGCAATAGTTTTAGCCTTTTGCACCAGGTATTCTCCCTGATAGACTCTTACTGCAATATTATGGGGGGCGCGGTCTATAAACTGGTGTAAGGATTTTAATTTTCCAATACTTCCCGATTTTACTTCAATGGGAATAAGTTTCCCCTGCCAGGGTAAAATATAATCAATCTCTGCACTGGATTCTTTTTTGTCGCGTACCCAAAAATTTAGTTTATTGCTAATCGAGAAATTGGATGCAAGCAACTCCTGTCCTGCAATGTGCTCGGCAATTATTCCACGGTGTGTATCACCAATATTTTCGTTAAAAACGAGCTCGCCCATCAATCCCCGTGCATGATTAATCAATCCGGTATCTAACACATGGAGACGGGGCTTCCGTTTCAGTGAGGGAGAAGCCGGTACTTCCAAAGTGATGCTTGGATATACCATCCGTATCAACATTGTTTTTTCGAGGGCTCGGAATGCTTCTCTCATTTCTCTTGAACGGTAT
>JBEPWN010000569.1:0-1860 GCA_041642395.1 Marinilabilia sp.
AATCGGGCATGTAAGGAACATGAATATCATGAAAAGAGAAATAGAGAAAGAATGGATTTTCCATATTCTCATACATAAAATTACGTGCCTTATGAAGCATTTGATGCGGAACCGTCTCATCATTCCAACGGGCAGAGTTGCCGCCACTCATATAACCAATACGGCTCACTCCGTTAACAATGGTTTTTGCATGTTGATCATCTGCCCCATAGCGCAATAATTCCGGATTCTCAAGACCTGTGGGATCCGTTCCAACCTTCTTATCATAGCTGACTTCGATGGGATCTGATGGATCCAGTCCAACAACATGGTGATTTTCAACCAGAACACATGGCACACGATCGCCGGTTGCAGGAATCAGATATGAATAGTCAAATCCAATCTCCAGCGGACCGGGAACAATTTTTTTATTCCAGTCAACATTCCCGTCGCCCAGACCAAGATGCCATTTCCCAATAACAGCAGTGGTGTAACCATGTTTCTGCAGCATACCGGGAAGGGTGGGTGTATCCTCTTTTATGAGCATGGGAGCATCGCCAGGAAGAATGGTGGCATTTTCACGAAAGGCATAACTTCCCGTGAGCAATGAAAACCGCGAAGGAGTACACATGGCAGCCGATGTATGCGCATCGGTAAATTGAATCCCATTATCAGCCAGGCGATCAATATTAGGCGTCTCTACATCAATAGCACCATAACTGCCAACATCGCCATAACCAAGATCATCAACATAGATGACTACAATATTGGGTTTATTCTCCGCCTGTGTGATTAATCCGCCGAAAATGATGAATACCATCATTAGTGATATTGAAAATAATTTTGATTTTAGTATCATGATTAAATAATTTTATAATGATTTCCTTAATTCATTTTCTTGTTTTCCGTTGATTTTCTCATTTGTCTGAAAAGATTCCCCCACCACTCAGGAAAGATCTCATCAGCAACATCTTTGAAAAAACCTTTCCCTGCATCAATGCAGAAGTTGGACATCACTTAGAAAACAGGCTGATTAAGTGTAATTTCCAATATAGTAGCTGCCGGACTTTCGCTATAATCTACGCCATTAATTGTAACCGTATTGTTCTCATTTCTCACCCAAGTGAGTTCTTCTCCGCTGAATAGATTAACCACTTTGCTTACCGTTTTATCTCCCAATGATTGGGTAGTAAAAGTCCCTGAATTCAACGCCCGGTATCCCTCATAAATATGGCAGTAAATTTTATTGTCGTTAAACGTAAAACCATATTCGCCAAAAAGTGGCTGCCATGGACCGCCTGTTGTGCCATAAATCGCTTTTCCAACTACACCTAACCAACTCCCCACCTCCAGAAGTACCTCTTGCTGATTTTGAGGAATCACTCCTTCTCTATCAGGCGCTACATTAAGAAGCAGGTTCATATTTCTTACGGCACAATTAGATAAGAAACTGACCACTTCTTCAAAGCTGAAGACTGGTCGGTCAGGCCTATATCCCCATCCTCCCTTTTGAAGAGAGACGCATTTTTCTTCAAGCTGCTCAAAACGGATATCCCCTGTCGACTTTGAGCCACCTTCTTCACCGTGAACATCGCCAATCCAGGAAAAGCGTTCGTTCACCAACATATCGGGTTGGTATTTTCTCACCAGCCCCATGATTCCAAGCGCTTTCCCGGTATCATCATCTCTTGTAATGTACTTCTCTTTTATAGGCCATTCATTGTCAGGATTTTGGTATTTACCAGAATCCCAAAAGTAGCGTTCCATTTCATGGTCTACAGTTTGACCCAGCCATCCGCCGTCCCAAAACATATAATCTATTTGGCCATAATCTTTTAAAAGAGTGGTAACCTGTTCATAAACTTCCTCTTTCATGTCTCG
>JBEPWN010000570.1:0-1855 GCA_041642395.1 Marinilabilia sp.
GTGGCATCACTGGTAATCATTGTTGACCAAATACTTCAAGCCTATGCATACGATGTTAGCCGGCAACTCTCGGTATTTGTTGGGCTTATCATTACCAATTGCATTATTATGGGTCGCCTTGAGGCATTTGCATTGGGCAATAAGGCCTGGCCTTCGGTACTTGATGGTTTCGGAAACGCGGCGGGTTACGGAATTATTCTTGTCATTGTAGGATTTGTACGCGAACTTTTCGGAACAGGAAATCTTACTTTTCCAGGATTTGGGGAAATCCAGATTGTTCCCGATATTTTTTATGAATGGGGATACGTGGACAACGGATTTATGATATTGCCACCTATGGCTCTTGTCACGGTTGGCATTATTATCTGGATTCAACGTTACCGGAACAGAGAACTCGTTGATGTCAGCTAAAGAAAATTACACCCCGGAGAAAAACATTCCGGTAATTTGACATGGATCTTTATTAAAAAGATCCAACGAATCAATAACAGAAAACAAATAATCACAGAGAAATGGAAAATCTGCTAAACATATTTGTTAAAGCCATTTTCATAGAGAACATGATCTTTGCCTATTTCCTGGGTATGTGTTCTTACCTGGCAGTATCAAAGACTGTTAAAACATCATTTGGACTTGGCGTCGCAGTTGTATTTGTGCTGGGGATCACAGTCCCTGCAAACTATCTGCTGGAGAACTATGTTTTAAAAGAAGGGGCGCTATCGTGGCTTGGAGAAGGATTTGAAGAGATCAACCTGAGCTTTTTGAGTTTCATCCTGTTCATCGCCATTATTGCTTCAATGGTACAACTGGTTGAGATGGTCATCGAAAAATTTGCTCCGGCCCTTTACACCTCATTGGGAATATTCCTGCCCCTGATCGCCGTTAACTGTTCAATTCTGGGTGGATCACTCTTTATGCAGGAGCGCGATTATGCCAACATTACAGAAGCTTCCGTTTTCGGGCTTGGTTCAGGTGTGGGTTGGTTGCTTGCCATTGTGGGAATTGCTGCCATCCGCGAAAAAATCAGATACTCTGACGTTCCCGCACCTTTGCGTGGATTAGGTATTACCTTTATCATCACAGGCCTGATGGGCATCGCATTTATGAGTTTCATGGGTATTCAAATATAAAAAGAGCTCTCAAAAATGAACATATTAGCTATTTCAATTCCGGTCATTATATCAAGTGCCGCTGTTTTCCTGATAGTAATTATTTTACTGGTATCAATCCTGCTTTACGCAAAGAAAAAACTCACACCACAGGGCTCGGTGACCATTGATATTAACGAAGGTGATACCGAACTTGAAGTTGACAGCGGACAAACTTTGCTGAATGCTTTGGGTGAAAATGAAATATTTCTTCCGTCGGCATGCGGCGGACAAGGAACCTGCGCAATGTGCCGATGCCAGATACATGATGGTGCCGGTTCCATCCTGCCCACTGAAACTGACTATTTTACCCGCAAAGAGCAGATGAACAATTGGCGTCTGGCCTGTCAGGTAAAAGTAAAAGACAATATCAAGATGGAAATTCCCCAGGAAATCCTGGGTATCCAAAAGTGGCTTTGCACTGTTGTTTCAAATAAAAACGTTGCCACCTTTATCAAAGAATTTGTGGTACAACTTCCCGAAGGTGATACCATGGAATTTAAATCAGGGGGTTACATACAAATTGATGTACCCCCCATTGATGTTGATTTCAAGGACATAGAAGTAGAAGAAGAGTTCAGGGGTGACTGGGAAAAATTCAATATGTTCGATTTGAAGATGCACAATCCCGAGCCAACATTCCGGGCTTATTCAATGGCCAACCATCCTGCCGAGAATAATATTATTATGCTGAATATCAGGATCGC
>JBEPWN010000571.1:0-1851 GCA_041642395.1 Marinilabilia sp.
CTGAATGTTCGAAGACATATGCTGTATCCGGATCGGAGACAGTCACAACGGCGTTCTCAATCGATTTAATTTCTGTCCCGTCCATGTAGGGAGCCGTCCGTGAAAGGTGGATGGCCCGGTAGTCGGGATGGTTCCCAATTACTCCGTAAACAACAGGGATTTGTTCGTTTAGTATTTCAATTTTGGGATCAAACTCTATCCGCTCACAGCTCATAATGGTTATGATTAAAAGAAGGGATAGCACAGGGGTGATTATATTTGATTTATACATGAGAAAACCGCATTAAAATTTGAAATTATAGGTTACTGATGGCACTATTCTGAACATGACTGTTTTATATGCATTTATTTTGTCGGGTACGTCAGAATCATTCTCAAACTGCACAGAATATGCATTCGCCCGGTTGTAAGCATTATATGCTCCAATGTGCCATTCTCCTTCCCAGTTCCGGTCGGGCTTTTCTTTATTTTTTATGATCACCGAAAGGTCGAGCCGGTGATAATCGGGAAGACGGGCACTGTTTTTATTCCCGTAAATGGGCAGGCTGGAATTAGCATGTCTGAAACGCATGGTGGGATAGGTAATGGGAGCGCCTGTGCGGTAGTTCCAGACCGTTGATACAGATATGCGTTTTGAGATTTGCGTATTAATCACCACGTTCAAATTATGTGGAATATCATATGGAGCGGGATATTCTTTGCCATTATTGATATCTGCAAACTTACGGCGTGCTTTCGACCAGGTATATCCAATCCATCCCGAAACAGGGCCTTCATTTTTGCGGAGCAGAAATTCAGCACCATAAGAGTGGGCTTCCCCAAAACGAATTTCTTTTTCAAGCTGATTATTCAGCATTAAATTGGCATTGGGATCAAAATCGATTTGATGATCCATCCATTTATAAAAAGTTTCGATGGATCCTTCATATTTATTGTTGTCGAGATTTCTGAACCAGCCAACCGAAACCTGATCACCAATCTGCGGCTGCACATATTCTGAGGCAGGAAACCAGACATCCAAAGGTGTTCCGCTTGTAGAATTGGATGCCAGTTGAATATACTGAAGCGTACGGCTGTATGAGGATTTAAAGGAATTGCGGTCATTAACCATATATCGCATGCTGAATCGGGGCTCCCAGCCGCTGTGGGTGCTGAACACTTTACCGCTGCTATGTGTAACGTTATCAGTAACCTGGAAATCTTCAATGCGATAAACAGTTGCTTTTCCTATGTTTTGAAATGCTGAAAAACGAATTCCTGCATTAATGCTTAGCTTGTCGCCTATTTTTTGTTCGGCCAGCAGATAAGTACCATATTCCATGGCCTTATTGTCAGGTACTTTGTAATCGCTGGGCTGATCGGAAACTTCGAAACGTCCGGGCTGAATAAAGTGCCTGATGGCCTGGCCCCCAAACCTGAATGTGGTTTTGGGAGAAAGGTGCCAGCTGAAATCATATTTGGCACTCAGATTTTCCAGATAGGATGTCCAGTCAAAAGCAGGACTGCCGTCATTGATCTTTACCTGGTAATTGTATTTTGAATAAAGCAAAGTCAGATTCGAGAACAATTTATCACTAAACAGATGATTCCATCTTGCCGTAAGAGTTGCATTACCCCAATTCATTCCAAAATCATCCGCATAGCCATAGGCATCTTTTCCAAAATAACCCGACAGGAAAACCCGGTTGTTTTCATCAATTTCATAATTGGCTTTGGCATTAAGATCGTAGAAATACAAAGTGTTTTGATTGATTGACGAATCGGAAGATAATTTCAGGAACATATCGGCGTAAGTACGACGGCCTGAAATGATAAATGAACCTTTGTCCTTTTTTATGGGGGCTTCCAGAG
>JBEPWN010000572.1:0-1845 GCA_041642395.1 Marinilabilia sp.
TGAGATCCGGCTCGGGACCCGACGATACCTATGCGACCTTTTCGGCAGGCGGAATATTAACTCAACACCGGCATTTTGATAATAATAATTTTGTGATTTTTAAAAAAGGATTCCTGGCATTAGACGCCGGGGCACGTCCACAGCCGGGGCTCCATTTGCCCTATTATTTTGCCAGAACCGTTGCTCACAACTGCATAACTATTAAGATGCCCGGTGAAAAAATGCCGTGGTACTGGGGAGGACCGTCTCGTGGTGAAGAGCCGGCCCCACCTGTTCCCAATGATGGCGGGCAGAATAATAAAATGGGATCGGAAGTTATCGCTTTTGACGAGAATGAGCATTATGTTTATATTGCCAGCGATGCAACAGAATCCTATCACAAGAACAAAGCAAAGCTTGTTCTTCGTCAGTTTGTATTTCTTCCCCCGGATCACTTTGTTGTATTCGACCGGGTAAGTTCCACTAAACCTGAATACAAAAAAAGGTGGCTGCTTCATACTGCCTCTGAACCAACTGTTAATGCCGGCGGGTTTTATAGTGATCATTGGGAAGGCAGGTTGTTCAGTAAAACATTGTTACCTGAAAATGCTGAACTAAAAAAGGTCGGGGGGCCTGGAAAACAATTCTGGTCTGATGGAAGGAACTGGTCAATGCCCATTTTACAACCAGGTGAATGGGGTTACGAAAATCGCAACCGGATACCATCCGACACCCTTCCTTTACTCGGGCAATGGCGCATAGAAGTTACCCCGGAAAAACCAAACAGTGATGATGTGTTTCTTCATCTTATTCAGGTTGGAGACACTTCCCTGGAATCGATGGTCGTTTCAAAACGCGTGGATAAAGATGGCATGACCGGGGTCCGTTTTGTCTATGAAAACAAGGAATATGAGGTTATGTTTTCTACCAGTGATGAGGCAGGGGGAGCAATTTCAATTACCCAAAACGGGCAGGAGATTTTAAATGAAGAATTTACAAAACACCTGAAGCGGCAAACAGGTTGGTTTTAATCTCCACGAGGTTCTAAAATAATTTGGGCAGTTCAACCCAAAAGGGAGTGTATTAAAAGCTGTAAAAAGTATGAAGTACAACTGTTGCGAATAATCCATATTTTTTTCGGTGGTTGAGCTTTTTGTTTTTGTCAAATTTGCACCTATATTTGGAAAGCTGAAACTTATGACGACAGATGAACAAATATGGGATGATTTTCGCAAGGGTAAAAGCTATGCACTGTCTCATATTTATTACCAGCATGTTCAGTTACTGTTTCGCTACGGCAAAAAATTCTGCATGGATGATGAATTAGTTAAAGACACCATTCAGGATATTTTTTTCGACCTTATTCGTACCCGGAAGAATCTGGGGAAAACAGATAATATTCGTTTTTATCTGATGGCTTCCTTTCGCAGGAAACTTGCCAAAGCGATGAAACGTAAGTTACCCCCGGCATATAACAATGATAAAGAAATAACTGCAGAAATTGTTTATTCGGCCGAACATGATTTTATTGATAAAGAAGAGCTGACGCAACGCGAACAGGCAGTGAAAAAGGCGCTGGCAGCACTCACACCAAAACAGCGGGAAATCCTTTTTTACAGGTATACCTGCAATTTCGATTACGACCAGATTTGTGAAATTATGAAACTGCAGTATGATTCGGCCCGCAAGCAGATTTCCCGCGCCCTGAAAGCCATGAAAGAAGTATTATCAGGTTCGGATATCTATTTGTTTTTTGTTGCCGTTTTCTCTGACAAGAAAAATTTTCCCGCAGATTAAGCATACCTGACATCGGAGCCTTTTCCCCGTCCCCCTTTGATTGCCGGAAAAGTGTTGGAATTCAAAATA
>JBEPWN010000573.1:0-1840 GCA_041642395.1 Marinilabilia sp.
GCATCAAACCGATGAATAAATTTATGGCCTATGCAGGAACCTTCAAAAATATTCTGCCAGCCATCTGTAGTTTTGCCTTCGAGAATAAATTCCCTGACACGTTCTCCCTGAGCAATATCTTCCATAATGACTACCTGATTGACAGTTTGGTTTTCTGGAAGTTTAAGGTTAATTTTTTTACCTGTACCAGAAGTTGAAGCAATTGGGTTTGAGAATCGACTTTCTATTTCTTCACCAAATTCTATCAGCCGGGTTGCATCGGCCTTCGGAATCAATCCATCGGGATTTGGAGTTACTCCTAATATAAGTGTCGTATTATGGCCAACTGAATTATAATACATTTCCACCAGGTTTTCCAGTGGATAAATGATATGTTCGCGGTCGGGTTCCCAGAACCAGTCGTGCCCGCCATGCCCGCGCAAAGGGGCATCACTCATTGCAGGAATGTAATATTCTCCGTCGGGATCCCCGTGTTTCAGCAAAGCAAAATTATTTGCATGAATTTCTTCTTTTGCGCTTTCACCAGCTCCTGTAGAGGGATATGGAAATGTTCCCCAGCTTGGGTATGGAACAGTTCCTGTCTCGCTTCCTCCCCAGCGCATATCGGCGCGTTGCAAGTTGTGATAAAACAGGCAGTTAGGCTGGTATTTTTCAAAAACCGATAATACATCGGGTCCTCCCTGTTCAGGACCGTGAGCACCGCCATCGAACCAAACCATGGCCCAGTCCCCATAGCGGCTAAATATTTCTTCTACAATTTTCTCAATCATATTATTATAGTGCTGCTGTCGGTTTTCAGCAAATTGGTTATTGCCATTGACTTTGAAATCGTAGATTCCATAAAATGCATTCCATCGTGTTCCAATGTAAACCCCCGGCAAAATGCCGTATTTTTCGCACGATGCTTTAAAATCACGCAACACATCGCCTTTCCCATCCTGCCATTTCAATGCTTTCATATTGTATGGCGTTGCATCACTCTGGTGATGAAAAAAACCGGTTTCATGACTTACAGTCAGTATAGCCATTTTAAAACCAGCTTCTTTTAATGTTTTAATCCATTGGTCAGTATTGTATTTTTGCGGATTAAAAATATTGTAATCCTCCACCGGTGTTATACGGGCTTTACTCTGCACATAAAACTCTCCATCGTGTGCATGCAAATCCCAGCATACCAGAGCTGCCAGCTCTGCATTTTGCCACTGAAGTTGTGGCTGCGTTGGTATTGGTATGTTTTTTTGTGAACTGGCAGCAAAATTAATCAATGTTGAAAAATAAAGCCCCAACCAAAAATTCAATTTAAATAATCTCATGTTGACTTTCTATTTTAAATTATCTCGAATAGCTTTAATTACCGGCTTTGAAATTAGATCGTAACCCTGGCCGGTATAATGTACATCATCTTTTGCTTTGGCATATTTTTTATGAATTCTTTTTGAAATCTTGTTCAGCTCATTCACCTGAACATTATACTTTTTCATGATTTTAAAAGCTACTTCATTGTATCGATTATCGTCTCCGGTAAACCGTCCTGCTTCTCCTGGTGGCACATAAGTTGTAGTTGCAAATATGAGTTTTGCTCCGGTTTTTTTAAGACGCACAACTAATTTTTCCAAATTCCCGCCATACTCCTCAGGGGTGAAAGTGACAGTTCCATTTATTTTGTCACGGTTTCCGTACACTGCAGATTGTGGGCTCCTGTAACATAAATCCCACAATCCCCAGTTGAAATGAATAATATCCCAGTTTGTGTTGCCCAGCCATTCGTCAATACTTTCCAATCCTATTCCTGTATCTCCTGCATTGCCCGGATTGTGGACAACCCGTGCTTCTTTCTGCA
>JBEPWN010000574.1:0-1837 GCA_041642395.1 Marinilabilia sp.
CGCTAAGTAGAACTGAGCAAGGTAATTTCACTGATAGTGTAGCTTTTTTTCTACAAACGGGGATTTATTCCCCAAACAATTTCGCCTGTTAATGGCCGAAAAAACAACAGAGCATTGTTCGATATAAAATGAAAATCAGACATGTACATTTTTCCCTCAAGGCATTTCTTCCAATTAAGATCAATTCTTGCAATTCATGTTTAGGATTTTCATAATTCAAAAATGAAAAATAAATAAACATATTTCATCATGAAACGCTCAATTCAGATTCTGTTACTTTTCACCCTGTTTTTGGGAATAAGCTTTTCACTAAAGGCTCAATACTTTGGCAAAAACAAGGTCAATTATGAGGTTTTCGACTTTAAAATTTACGAAACAGACAATTTCGAGATTTACCACTATCTTGAAGATGAGGAAAAAGTAAAAAATTTTGCACAGTTATGCGAACGGTGGTACCGCCGTCACCAGCAGGTATTCCTTGATACGCTGGACAAAAAAAATCCCGTCATATTGTACAACAACCATCCGGATTTTCAACAGACAACCGTAACCGGAGGGTTGATTGGCATTGGTATGGGAGGTTTTACCGAAGGATACCGAAACCGGGTAGTCATGCCCTTTTCGGCTTCAAACAGTGAAACGAACCATGTGCTGGGGCACGAACTGGTTCATGTCTATCAATACAATATGTTCAAACAAAGCGACAGCCTGGGATTGCGCTCAGCCGGCGAGGTACCGATCTGGATGATCGAAGGTCTGGCGGAATACCTTTCTGTTGGCCGATCAGATGTGAAAACAGCCATGTGGATGCGTGATGCAGTGATGCAAGACGACCTGCCCACGTTAAGAGAGATGTCCAGGAATCCGCAGCAATATTTCCCTTACCGGTATGGTCATGTTTTCTGGAGTTACATGACGGGGAAATATGGCGACGGAATTATACGTCCGTTGGTTATTACTTCTGCCAAAAGAGGATATAAGAAAGCAATACAACACTTTACCGGCGTATCGGCAGATTCGCTGTCAGTGCTGTGGGCTCAGGCAATTAGCCAGACCCATGCTCCGTATCTTGAAAACAAGGATGAATCAGTAGGAGAGAAACTTTTTGATGTTTCCAACGCCGGGGAGTTGAATATTGGGCCTTCACTAAGTCCCGATGGAGAAAACCTTGTTTTCATTTCGGACAAAAAAGTTATATCCATTGATTACTTCCTTGCAGATGTAGATGACAAGAAAATAAAAAAACGCCTCACCGATATCATCAGGGGCCCACATATAGATGAATACAGTTTTCTTGAATCAGCCGGAACATGGAGCCCGGACGGAAAACAATTTGCGCTTACCCTTTTCAGCGGTGGACAAAACAAACTGGGAATTACAGATTTAGAAGAAGAACGCATTGTGGAAATAATCGCTCCGGGTGATCTGGAAGCCTTCAATAATCCTGAATGGTCACCCGATGGCGACAAAATTTTGATGTCGGGCCTCAAAGAAGGAGACCAGGACCTTTATATCTATCATTTGGATAAAGAACAACTGGAACAATTAACGCAAGATGCCCATTCCGATCTGCAGCCTCACTGGTCTCCCGATGGCTCAAAGATTGTATTTATTACCGACCGCGACCGCCAAACAGACTTTGAAGAGGTCAAATACGGGAATTACCGGATGGCTGAATATGATTTAAATACAGGCGAAATTGAAATCGTAGACATTCTTCGGGGTGCCGATATCATTAACCCGCGCTATTCGCCCGATGGAAAGGAAATCTTCTTTATTGCAAATGCCGACGGCTTCAGAAATATCTACCGCTACAACCGTGAATCACACCAGATCG
>JBEPWN010000575.1:0-1828 GCA_041642395.1 Marinilabilia sp.
GCCAGATTGTACATCACAGGTACCATTATTAATGTGAGAAATGTGGCCGTGGTGAGACCAAATATTACAGTCCAGGCCATTGGTCCCCAAAAATCAGCGTTGTCGCCTCCAAAATAAATATTGGGATCCAGTTTGGTGAAAAGGCCAAAAAAGTCAAAATTCATTCCGGTTGCCAGTGGCAACAGACCCAGTACAGTAGTAATGGCTGTGAGCAATACCGGCCGAAGTCTGGTTTTTCCAGCCTTTATGACAGTGTCAATTTCTTCCTTTCGTGCCAGTTTGTAGTCATCAGCCTGGTTTAATTCCAGTTTCTTCTCTTTCCGGATAATATCGATGTAATCAATCAGAACTATGCCATTGTTGACCACAATTCCTGCCAGCGATACGATGCCGACACCAGTCATAAGAATGATAAAATCCATATTGAAAGTTCCCAGCCCCATAAATACGCCGATGGTACTCAGAACCACCGTCATTAAAATTATGGCCGGCTTTGCAGCCGAATTGAATTGCGTGATCAGGATCATGGCAATAAGGGATACTGCGATTAGAAGGGCTTTGAACAAAAAGTCGGATGTTTCTTTTTGATCTTCTTGTTCTCCGGTCATTTCCCAGCGATAGCCGGGGGGCATCTCATAATCGTCCAGAAGCTTCCGAATATCATCATTGATGCGGTTTGCATTATAGCCTTCGATAAGGTTTGAAGATAAAGTTATTACCCGCGTGTTGTCTTTGCGTTTAATGTTTTCATAGGTGGAACCGTATGAATAATCAGCAACAGATGAAATTGGAACATGAAAACTTTCGCCGTGCTTTTCAATTTTTATTTTGAAGTTCATTAATGATGATACATCGTTCCGGTAGCGATCCTCAAGCCGTATCATGATGTCATACTCGTCTTCTCCGTCTTTGTATGTATCAGCTTTTGTGCCATACAGAGCTGTACGGATTGCCCCGCCTACCATTTGAGTGGTCAAACCCATACGTCGTACTTTGTCGCGATCAATAGATACTTCCATCTCGGGTTTGTTCATATTGATATCCATTTCCAGGTTTTCTATGCCCTCAATTGCACTGTTATCAATTGTTTGTTTAACGGTTGATGCAATATCCACCAGCGATTCAAATTCATCTCCCGAAATTTCAATATTGATGGGTTTTCCCACGGGAGGGCCATTTTCTTCTTTCTCAACAAAAAACTTGGCGCCTGTAAAGGTTCTGAGCGAATCGCTGAGTTCCTTCATTATGATTGAAGTGTTGATTCCGTCGCGGTACTGATAATCTACAAAGGTGATGGTGGTGAGGGCTTTATTGGGGCTCCGGCTCGATTCAAAGAAACCGCCCTTTCCATTTCCCACATTCACACTTACCGATTTCACAATGTGGTTGTATGGTTTCAGTACGCCCAGAACAATACCTTCTGCCTCATGTGATACTTCATCTGTTCGTTCAATGTCTGTTCCCAATGGCAATTCCATTGTTATAAATACCGTTGTGGGATCACTTTCAGGAAAGAAAATGACATTGGGGTTGGTAATTCCAAAAAATGCAATTGAGAAAAACAATAGTCCAATCATCCCCCCAAACAGCCATTTAGAAGTTTGCCTTCCAAGGGCTCTCATCAAAGTGGCTTCATAAAGGGCTTCAATTTTTGGAAGCGTTTTTTTCTGAAATTTGGAAGCACCTGGTTTTAAAACGTATATGTTTAGTAATGACATCAGAAAAGGCAATATCAGAAGATTGCCCCATAAAATGCTGCCGACCAGATAGCTGACAACTCCAAACACAGCAAGGAATCCTGTTATGGCAAATAGTTTTCGGTGATCTT
>JBEPWN010000576.1:0-1823 GCA_041642395.1 Marinilabilia sp.
GGTGTTGCGGTAGATAAGCCCATCCAGATTGTGAACATTCTGATGTCCGATGAAGCTCTGATGACCAACCAGCGCAATTTGATTGTGATGGAGGAGAATAGTGAGGCACGTGTAATGGTATGCGACCATACACTTTCAACTCATAAATTTGTGATGAACAGTGTTACGGAGGTTTTTGTTGATCGTGATGCAAGGTTGGATTATTACAATTTGCAGAACCAGCACAATGCCACAACGCAGGTGGCTGGATTTTATTCTGAGCAACAGGCGAACTCGCAGGTGCAAACAAACAACCTGACATTGCATGCAGGATTGGCGCGTAATAATATAGAAATGAAACTGGCCGGTGAACATGCGGCCGGACATGCATACGGGCTGTATCTGCTTGACAAAAATCAGCATGTGGATAATTTTCTGTATATTGATCATGCGGTTCCGGATTGCTTTAGTGACGAACTTTTTAAAGGTGTACTCGACGATTTTTCTGTCGGTTCTTTCACAGGTAAAATTATGGTGCGCCCCGATGCTCAAAGGACCAATGCGTATCAGTCGAACAATAATTTATTGCTCACTAAAGATGCCAAGATCAACACCAGGCCGCAACTTGAAATATACGCCGACGATGTGAAGTGCAGTCACGGTGCAACAGTGGGACAACTGGATGAAGAGGCGATGTTTTATTTGCGTACCCGTGGAATTAACCGTGAGGAAGCCACCATTCTGTTGATGTATGCTTTTGCATATGAAGTGCTTGAAAAAATTAAAGTCGAACCTTTGCGAAATCAGATTCGTGATCTTGTAGAGAAACGATTCCGGGGCGAACTGGATAAGTGCAGTTCTTGCGTGGTATGCGGTCAAAAAGGTGCCGATGTTTCTTGCTTGTAGATAGAAACAACTTGATTACAAATAATTCCCGGTACCTGTTGTTATAAACGGGTGCCGTTTTTTATATACGATATGAGCCTGAATATTAAAGAAATACAAAAGGATTTTCCTATTCTCTCAAAGGATGTGCATGGTAAGCCGCTGGTTTATTTGGATAATGCGGCCACAACTCAAAAGCCCTTGGCCGTTATTGAAGCTGAGGCATGGGTGTATCGAACTATCAACAGCAATATTCATCGTGGCGTGCATCACCTGAGTAATGTTTGTACGGAAGCTTTTGAGGATGTGCGTAAACAGGTTGCCCGGTTTATCAATGCTGAATCTTCAGACGAAATTATTTTTACCAGCGGAACCACCGAGTCTGTTAATCTGCTTTCGGCGAGTTTTGGGGATACTTTTTTGGAGGAAGGTGATGAGGTGATCCTTACCGAAATGGAGCATCATTCGAATATCGTACCCTGGCAATTGTTGCAGCAGAGAAAAGGCATTCATATAAAAGTGACGCCGGTTACAGACAACGGAGAACTTGATATGGAAGCATTTGCCAAGCTGTTTACAGATCGTACCCGGATGGTGGCGGTGACTCACATCAGCAATGTGATGGGAACCATAAATCCCGTTGAAGATATCATCAAAATGGCTCATTTGCATGATGTACCGGTGATGATCGACGGAGCTCAGGCCATTCACCACAGGGCGGTAGATGTCCGGCTTATGGATTGTGATTTTTATGTGTTTAGCGGACATAAAATGTATGCCCCCACCGGTGTTGGCGTGTTATACGGTAAGCGCAAATGGTTGGAGAAAATGAAACCATATAAGGGTGGTGGCGAAATGATCGATAAAGTTTCTTTTTCCGGCACTACTTTCAATGAACTTCCATATAAATTTGAAGCAGGAACACCTAATTATGCGGGTGTTATTGCTTTAGGGTCCGC
>JBEPWN010000577.1:0-1815 GCA_041642395.1 Marinilabilia sp.
TGGCCGGAATTGCTGAAATTATTGGCGAAGCTTCGCGCCTGACAGACATTACGGTGGCCATCGACAAACTTGATAAGATCGGTCTCGAAAAAGTTAATGCCGAACTGGCTGAAAAAGGCCTTTCAGACCAGGCCATCAGTAAATTGCAGCCCATCCTGTTGCTTAAAGGAGGGAACACGCCAAAGCTTGAAATTCTGGAAGAGGTTCTTGCCGATTCACAAATTGGTGTCAGGGGAGTAGAGGAATTGCGTGAAGTGCTCACGCTTATTGAAAAATTGGAAGTAACCACTCCTGTGGAACTTGATCTCACCCTTGCCCGCGGACTCAATTATTATACCGGTGCCATTTTCGAGGTGAAAGCCCTTGATATGGAAATTGGCAGCATTACCGGTGGCGGACGATATGACGATCTCACCGGTATTTTCGGGCTCAAAGACGTTTCCGGAGTGGGTATTTCGTTTGGTGCCGATCGCATCTTCGATGTGATGAATCATCTGGAGCTTTATCCTCCCGAAGTAACCACCACCACTCAACTGATGTTTGTAAACTTTGGTCCAACAGAAGCCACCCATTGCCTGAAACTGGCAGCTCACCTTCGTGCCGAAGGACTTAAAGTGGAGGTTTATCCCGACACTGTAAAAATGAAGAAGCAGATGACTTATGCCAATAAGAAAAACATTGCTTTTGTAGCCCTGGTTGGGGAAGAGGAAATAAATGACGGCACCGTCACCCTTAAAAATATGAATACCGGAGAGCAGAGTTCGGTGACGCCGAAGGATATCGTTAGAGTTTTGAGTTCCGGGCTTTAAGATTTAAGTAAATCAGTCAGTAGTTTTTGGTCAGTAGTGGGATTTCAGGTACTGACATACCCAAAGACCTAACAAAATCATATAAGCAGTAAATTTTTAAAGACCTCTGATTTTAGTTAAATAAAAGTTTTATGTTTTGGATTTAATTACCCCAAACTCAATATTCCCCGCCATTTCCAATTTTCCCTTTCCGAAACCAAGCTAAATTATTATCTTTGTTGCAAAGAGAAGTTAAAAACTTAACAAAAAAGAATGTTTTTACTCGGTATTTCCGGTTCACTTTTACCTTATCTTCTTCTGCTGGGCGTTATTTTGGTGTTTTCCTTCCAAACAACCACCCAAACAATAGATGATGCCCGGAATTCTGAAGAGAACACAGCTCGCAAACACGTTTACTACAAATTTCATTCTTCAAAGGCCTTCCCGGGTCGAAGTTATTACTTCTCTGCGGAGAATACCGGAAAGCAGAGTACTGAATGCTGCGACAGCAAAGTGAAGGAAAAGCAACCTCCATCCCGGATGAAATTTATGTTTATGCTTTCCATTCAGGAATATTTTTCCGAAAAGGAAACGACCATAAATCCGCTGTCCTCTTTTATCTTTTCCGGACTGTCTCCTCCCCGTTATTCTTTAATGGCATGGGCACTTAGATAGTGCTTTTTTGCCGCATCCGGAATAAAAAACCATCATTCACACATCCATTACCGACAGTCAATATGATTGGAATCATCGGTTTAAGCCATAAATCAGCCCCTGTAGAAGTCAGGGAGTGTTATGCGTTTAACAACAACGACAAAAATAGCTTGTCGCAATGCATCTTGTCAGGCGGCCAGGTTGACGAAGTCATCATTCTGTCCACCTGCAACCGTACAGAGATCTATTTTTCGACACATGCCAAATGCATCAAGGGATCTGTAAAACAGATTGATGAATGTCTTCATGATTTTGGGCAGTTTTCATCCAAATCCAAAGAATATTTTTACCATCTTTTTGAAGATGATGCGGT
>JBEPWN010000578.1:0-1804 GCA_041642395.1 Marinilabilia sp.
AATTGAACTGATCGTTTTTAGGATTTTGCTTCCTTTTTGTCCAACCCTCAACAAACGGTTCACAACCGAATACAAATTAATTTTCAACCTTCTCCCATCAACTGGAACCCGTTAATTCACTAAAATATATTTGGGTAAATGGGCGTTCTTTTCTTGTTTATCCAAATATTTAGATTCACAAGCAAAAACACGTTTTTCAAATAAATCAAAACACAAAGGTCATATGAACCGAAGAATAAATGCCAGAGAAGAGAAACATGGCAGCAATCACTCAACCGAAGGCCCATTGTTGATTGCAAGCTGTCAATCCGGCACAGCCCTCGCATCTGATGTGGTCAAGGTATATGAAAAAGAAAATTCAGAGTCCCTTATCTTTTTGGATAATATTGACTTCAAATTTTCAGATGGTGAAACCTGTGTCCGGTTAGAATCGGATGTCAACGGGAAAGACGTGTTTGTGTTTCAGGGATTACAGGATCCAACGTCGAATAGAAGCGTGGATGAAAATTACATGGCATTCCTCATGGCACTTCGCGCTTTTCGTGAATGGGGTGCAAATCGGGTGACGGGCGTGCTGCCCTACATGGCCTATGCACGCCAGGATAAACCGACCACAGGGGAGCGAGAACCGATCACGGCTGAATTAATGGCTGATTTGAGCATTGAAGCAGGCCTGAACCGGCTTGTTACCTGGGCGCCGCATGACAATCGCATTCACGGATTTTATGGAAAAGCGCCTGTCGACCATCTAAGCGCTATTCCAATGTTCAGGAAAGTTTTTTCTGACATGAAGAGTCGTCAGGATGTGATCGGCATCGCGCCTGATGCCGGGGCAGCGGCCTTTGTGATCCCCTTTTGCCGGAAAATGGATATTCGATGCGCGATTACAGCAAAATACCGTCCGGAACCTGAAAAAGCCTCCATAACCGATGTGATGGGCGATTTTGATGGGATCAGAACTGCGATCATCTTAGATGATATGATCAGCACCGGCGGCACAATTGAGGCTGTGGTAACCAGGTTGGTTCAAGATAAGGGAATTACCGATGTCTACGTTGCCATTTCCCACTTCATGGGCGCACGACAAGCGATAGATCGGTTGGAACGATTGCATCAGGATTTTGGATTAAAAGGCCTGGTAGTTACCGACAGCGTGCCCTTAACAGATTCGTTCATAGACTTGCCCTTCGTTGAAATTAGATCCCTTGCACAGCCCCTTGCAGACGCGATCAAATATATTCATTTGAACAAACCGGTAAAACAAGTGACCGGATAATCCAACGTAAATCTAACGAATAAATACGGAATACATACACATACCTAATACACACCAAAAGTCAAAAAAATCTTTAGCATCAATACTTAAATCACGATGAAATTGGAATTTTTGGGCACTCGTGGCAATATTGACACTCAAACTGCAAAACATAAACATCACAGCTCGATAAAAATCTCTTATTATCATCACGAAGTCATCATTGATTGCGGTGAGGACTGGGCTGGAAAGGTATCGGACTGGAATGCTGATGCAATTATTATCACACATGCACATCCAGACCACGCTTTTGGTTTAAAAGATGGCGCGCCTTGCCCTGTTTACGCAACAGAGGAAGCCTGGAAAAACATGGATTCTTTCCAGATCAAAGAGCGCAGAATCATTAATGAGAGGGAACGAAAACAAATACCAGGAAATGGGTCACACCCACTATTCTTTGAAGCATTTCCTGTCCTTCACTCCACAAGAGCGCCCGCAGTTGGTTACAAGGTTCAAGCAGGAGAAGCAAAAATATTCTATGTGCCAGAC
>JBEPWN010000579.1:0-1792 GCA_041642395.1 Marinilabilia sp.
TTCGCAGCCAGTTAAGCAACTTTTCCTGTTCGGCTTCGGTTGCCCTGCCTTCAAAATATTTAAATGCGGTCTCTTTCATTTGTTCTTTTCTATAAGGAGTACAAATTTGGAATAAAAAACCCTACCCTCAAAAGTTCACCCTGTGAAATAATGCGAAGCATTAAATCGAAGATTTATTTCATCCTTTCCGGTAATCTTCTGTTGCCGAAAGTTCCGGATACATTCCAGTATATAAAACATTTTTTTAAGAAAAGTTCCCGATTTGAGAATTTTAAATTATCTTTGTTCTCAGATTGTGAACTATGAGGCGAATATTTGCAAAAAGTACATTAAGAGAATTTTGGAAAAAGCACCCCGATTCGGAGCAATATTTGAAAACGTGGTATGATACAGCAAAGAATGCAGATTGGAAAACACCAAATGAAGTAAAACAGAGCTATGCCAATGCCAGTATTTTAAAGGATAGCAGAGTTGTTTTTAACATTAAAGGCAATTCTTATCGGTTGGTTATAAAATTCAACTTTGACCATCAATTAGCATTTGTACGTTTTATTGGGACACATTCGGAATATGATAAAATTGATGCAAATACCATTTAAAATTTGTAATTATGGATTTAAAACCTATTAAAAAAGAAGCAGATTATAGAGCAGCATTAAAAAGATTAGAAGAGATTTTTGATGCAAGGTTGGGTAGCCCTGAGAGCGATGAACTGGACATACTTGGGTTGATGGTTGATGATTACGAAAATAAGTATTATCCAATTGATGCCCCAGACCCAATTGAGGCCATAAAAATACGAATGGAAGAAATGAATCTTAAACAGGTTGACTTAGTTCCAGATATAGGAGGGAAAAGTCGAGTTTCTGAGATACTAAATCGTAAACGAAGACTGACAGTTGAAATGATAAGAAAGTTAGCAAAACGATTAAATCTTTCAGCGAGTTTACTAATTAAAGATTATCAATTGGCGCAATAGGCACATTTTACCAACATTTTTAGGAATTAAGGCACAGTTGGGCTTAGCCGCTGTTGTTCAAAGAGATACATTATGAACCTGCCTGCCAATCAGGTATTTTCTGTGCGGGACACCTGTTGTAGCAGGCATGGTTAGTTGAAATCAGACTAACAGCGGCATCGCCGCTCAATCTTTGTAGCAGGATTACGGTAGCTGCCCGATAATGTGCATCGCACCGAAACATTAAACTTCAAAACACAACAACAA
This sequence comes from Marinilabilia sp., assembly GCA_041642395.1. GTDB lineage: Bacteria > Bacteroidota > Bacteroidia > Bacteroidales > Marinilabiliaceae > Marinilabilia. The sequence continues at coordinate 1,226 of JBEPWN010000579.1, forward strand.
ATCACAACTTATCTCAATAAATCCCATCAATCTCCATCAATCACAACAAATCTCCATCAATCACAACAAATCACAACAAATCACCACCAGCACTTACGCATTCAAACATTCAAACCTTCCCTCTTTCCCCTCACCCCAGCAACATTACAATCAACACAACCATCGCCGGATACTTCTTCAACAACTGATCGCGGATTTGCTTTTTAGCTTTGGCTATCTGTTTTTCCACCATTTTAAGGCTGATGCCCATCTCTTCGGCGACCTCTTTTTGTTTCCTGCCTTCCAGTTTGCATTGAACAAATACAGCTTTCATTTTTTCGGGAAGCGAATCAACGGCTTCCTGAAAAGAAGCAATCAACATTTCTTCCAGGCTTTTTTCCTCCTTTTCGGCCAAATCGAGTTGATACAAATACTGCAGTTCGTTAACCGGGAGATTATCAGGAGAGATATTTTCAGCACCGAGCCTGCGGTTTTTCAAAAAATTGAGACACTTATTGCGGATAATGACAAACAAAAAACTTTCAATCTGTTTATCAGCATCAATTGCATTCCGTTTCTCCCAAAGGG
>JBEPWN010000580.1:0-1788 GCA_041642395.1 Marinilabilia sp.
AATATCGGGAAAACGAATAAGCATAGGCGCCTCCACATCCCTGAGAGTAAGTTCATCAACCAGTTCTTTCAGGTCAACTTCCACCCCATTGCTTTTCGGAGTAACCACCACATTTCCCTTTTCATTGACAGAAAAGTAATTTATTCCCCAACCATTAATGTTATACAACTCAGCTGAATCTTCGGTACGCCATTTTCTCATTTCGATAGAGATAATCTTAAATTATTATACAATAGACCGTTAGATTTTTAGATATAAGATTTAAGATAAATCATATCCCGAAGCTTCGGGACTGAAAATCTGCATTTCAATATAAAAAACCTTTTAGGCATAAACAACAAACTTAAAGGCTCTTGTAAAAGTTTAAAGGATTATTGATTATAAGCACCCGTATATAATATCGGGAAAATATCTTAGTAACCATGTGTCTGTTCAGAAAGTTTCAGTTGCAAGGTTTGTTCTTCACGGAAATGCGCAGTTTACTTGAGTAAATGAGCAATTTCCGGGAAGGGCATAACGTGTCACATTGAGCCTGTCGAAATGCAGCAAATGGGACTTTATGGACAGACACAATTTAGAATGAATATCCTGCACCCACACGAAAATTTAATCCCTGCATTGGATAACCGGCCCACCGGTAATATTTAGATGCAAATACATTTTGTATCCGTCCAAAAAAATGAAGGCGTTTATTGTACTGATAATCGGCACCAATATTAAAATCAGTCACAGCATTCAGTGTTTTCACCTCCTCGACAGCATTCAGATCCTGTGCATAGCGTTTACCCAAAAAATTAAGGGCAGCATCAAACTTCCATTCGTCAGAGTATCGGTATCCGGCACGCAAGCCTATCTCCATTTCAGGTTTGTGCCAGGCATATTCATATTTATCCAGGTCCCATCCATAATAAGCACCTTTGAGGATAATGTCAAGTTCATTTACCGGACGCACCAGCAATTCTCCGGATATGGTCAGCAATGTGGCATCAGAATAAACCACTTCAAACAGGTTACTTATGCCAATAGTATCGCTCTGGACGGAAGGACCAAAAGAGCGGTTTTGGTAGAAATGCTCATCCTGTATGTATTCGTAATCCAGACGGGCGGTAAAAGAAGTAGCACTGCTGAAATTACCTGTGACTCCGGCAAACCCGCGAATATTGGAAAAAGCTGTTTGCACAAGCTCATCAGGCGAAACAAATGGATTCTCGGCCATTATATAACGATAGCCGGCAGGGCGAACCTCGCCGGTCATGCCCACAAATGAAGACACAATGCCCTCGGCAATAACAAGATCAGCTTTAACATGAGGGGATAAATAAAACTCCTCCTGTCCGGCAAATTCACCGGTCATATTGACTCCCACTTCAACAGAGAGACTGTTTCCGGGAATCATTACCCGTGGATTTAAAGTCATGAATATTTGTTCTCTCTCATCAAAAGTCCAGAGTACATCCCTGTTATTATCACCCGAAGGCATATTCACTTTGTAATAAGTTGCACCACCATCCAGATGCAGGGATAAAGCTCCGAATGGCAGTTTCAAATCACCAGTCAATGCAAAACGGTTCTCATTTACCCCGGTATAATTATCAAAGGCGCCATAATCAAAATTAAGATGATACCGGGTTTCACCAATATCTGATTGCTGACCCAGTAACCCAAAATGAAGGTCAAAACCAGTTTGACGTTGCTTGCGATCGGGGATCAATTCTTCGCCGGAAACAAGATCAGAAAATGTCCCATAAAAAAATCCGGGCTCAAGGGTCTGATATCCATAATAACGAT
>JBEPWN010000581.1:0-1786 GCA_041642395.1 Marinilabilia sp.
TCGACATTGGTATTCCGGATGAAAACGTTCCTGTTATTGAAAATCTTGAGGCATCCGGTGTAAGTGCATTGAAGACTCAACTCAATCAATTGGCCACGGGTAGTTCATCAAGAGACATTGAATTCATCATTAGGGGCTCTGTAACTCCGGTTGGTGCGACAGTCAGAGCCAACGTTGAGATATGGGTTAAGGGAAGTGTGGTGTACGTGCAGCTAACAGAATGAAGCGGTGGTGCTCTGCCTTCGATTACGCTCAGTCTGCTGCCTTCGACTACGCTCAGTCAGCGGGAGTCCTTTAATTTATAGGATTCTTTTGGTTTAAAAGAGTCCGCTGGTTGAGCGTAGCCGAAACCAGCGTAGCCGAAACCAGCGTAGCCGAAACCAGCGTAGCCGAAACCGGTGTAGTCGAAGTCAGCCTAGCCGAAACCAGCATTCTTATAATGCGAATCATTCATACATTTTGCCAATTCATGTAACTGTTCAGGCATATTGTTAATCAAGGCTTCCTTTTTCTTTCTGCTCCAGCCTTGCACCTGTTTTTCACGATAATAAGCTTCATCTATTCTGTTAAATTCTTCAAAATACAGCAGCTTTACAGGTAGTCTTTTCCGGGTATGGTTGGCACCTTCTCCATTTTGATGCTGCTGCAGACGTAATTCAAGGGCTTTGGTACTTCCAGTGTAGAAACTACCATCAGCGCATTCCAATATATACATATAACCTTTCATAGCTGGAATGGAGTAAGATGTTAAGTATTATCCTCATTTTAATTCTTCGCAGATTGTTGTTATGGTTTGATTTGCCGAATTATAAGTGTTTTGTACTTTGTTACGCTAAGGTAGTAAAAAGATGTTAAAAGAAAAGCTGCCTTCGACTACGCTCAGTCAGCGGGAGTCCTTTAATTTATAGGATTCTTTTGGTTTAATGTTTAAAAGAGTCTGCTGGTTGAGCGTAGCCGAAACCAGCACAATATAAACCCTATCAAAAAAATATGAGATAAAAAACACCCAATTAGACCACCCATCAATTGCAATTCCGCCCACATTCTTTTTACCTTTCACAATTCATTCCGAAAAAGTTCTTAAGTCTTGCTTTGAGTGCAGTGTGTAGGAATGGCCTTTCTTTTTTAATCACTTTTTTACCCCAAAAAACCATCGCTATTTCCACAAAAAGTTTTGATAATAAAAAAATCCCTTTATATTTGTATCCTATAAATGTAATAGGAAAACAATGAATTTGTTTCAAATGGACAATTACACAACTCCTCAAACCAGCTTACGCGCAATCATCAACATGGTTATGTTGGGTTGCTGTAATATGTGGATAAAGGGTATGAGAGGTGGTGTAAAGCCATAAACTGCAAAATATAAACAATAAACCGGCAGGGCCTCTCGCAAACACGAGGGGCTTTTTTATTACAATAGTTCGTTGAAAAAGGCTTAAACGCAGAGCTGCAGAGGCGCAAAGTTTTTTATTATCAAAGAGTTTCGAGTAGAACGATGCAATACAGAAATAACTACTTATCAGTCATTTGCAAAATTTAATTTAGGCAATGACCAATTAAAAAATAAATCATGAGAATTACGATCAACGGCAAGGAAGAAACCCTTGATAAAGACGATGTCACGGTATCAGGATTGTTGGCGCAAAAAGGGGTGACAGCCATCGAAATGGTAACGGTTCAGCTCAACGGGAACTTTGTGAATAAGGACGAACTGCAAGTTACTACCCTGAAACCAGACGACGAAGTGGATTTTGTGTATTTTATGGGGGAGGAAAAGAGGCTT
>JBEPWN010000582.1:0-1767 GCA_041642395.1 Marinilabilia sp.
CCATGTAGTGCTGTGTTGTTAAACTTTCCACAAGAGATGTTCTGAAAAACACCGGTTATTACGGTAAAAATATTTTCAGAACTTCTATTGCTTCATAGAATTGGTTTAATATATCAGTTTTTTTCAATGCGCTTCCGGGAGGTACTAAAATCAGTAAATATTGAATATTTGGGTATCAGGTGACCGGCCTGATCAATATTTATCTATAATACTGAAATTTCTATGTATTGCACTACCCGTTTACAAATATAGAGGATTTTTATTGACATGAGGAGTAAAAATGGAACCAGGATGGAATGTACGATGTAGTTTTGTTTTGAATATTTACTCCGGGTTTTATACCATTTTATTTTTTTTTATCCTTTGTCCGATTTGTAATTAGTTAAATGTATTATTTATTACCCTATAATGTTGGTTTTGTAATTTACATCAATGGCAACCGGGGAAAGTCAGAGATTGCTTCACTTTGTTAGTAATGGCTGAGAACAAGGGAAATTGTGGTTGGAGTGAACAAAGTTTTCGGTCGAAGTCAAAAACTATATCAGTGTGAATTTACAAGTACCCCCGGGTTTGCACCCGGGGTTAATGACCAGCGTCGATCTTTGATTCAGGTTGGCCGATGGGACCTGCCTGAACTGTTATCTATACTTTAAATTCTACCTTCAGCCCTTTGGCCACCCCCCTTGCCAGTTCTTTGTCTGCTTTGGCAAAATGGCTTAGTTGACGTTGAATGATCTCATCGCGTTTGGGGCCGTCAATTTTACTCATATCCCCAACAAAATTAGAGATGGTATTTTTCTTGTCCTGGTCGCTCATCACTTTCCTGAAAAGCAGCCCTGGCTGTGTGTAATGATCATCGTCGTTCTCGTTGCGATCGAATGAGTCGGCAATGTTGGAATCCAGTTCCATGGGAGGCTGTTTGTATTTTTTGTCCGCTTCAATGTCATCAAAGCTGTTGGGATGATAATTGGGGGCGCTCCCCTGATTGCCGTTTACTGTCATAAATCCGTCACGTTGGTAATTATGAACCGGACATACGGGGCGATTCACCGGAATTTGTTCATAATTGGCTCCCAACCGGTAGCGATGTGCATCGGGATAGGAAAGAAGGCGTCCCTGCAGCATTTTGTCGGGAGATACGTCCAGTCCGTCGATAAGATTGGACGGGTTAAATGCGGCCTGTTCCACATCTGCAAAATAGTTTTCAGGCACTTCATTCAATTCCATTTCACCCACATCAATGAGAGGGAAGTCGCCGTGAGGCCATATTTTTGTGAGATCAAACGGATTCCATTTGAATGTTTTGGCCTCTTCTTCACTCATTACCTGAATTTTTAAAGCCCATTTCGGAAAATCACCATTGTCAATGGCTGTTATCAGGTCATTTTGTGCGTAATCGGGATCTTTTCCTTTTAGATCTTCGGCCTGTTGATCGGTTAGGGTACGATTTCCCTGCAAAGTTTTGAAATGATATTTCACCCAGACCCGTTCATTTTTATCATTGAGCATGGAGAAGGTATGACTGCCATATCCGTTCATTTTTCGATACCCATCCGGAGTTCCGCGATCACTGAAAAGTGTCATAACCTGGTGCAGGCTTTCGGGATTAAGGCTCCAATAATCCCAACGCATGGTTTGGCTTTTCATATTGGAACGTGGATCGCGTTTTTGCGTGTGTATGAAATCCGCAAATTTCTTTGGATCTTTTATGAAGAACACCGGGGTATTATTTCCAACCAGGTCCCAATTGCCCTCTTCGGTATAGAA
>JBEPWN010000583.1:0-1766 GCA_041642395.1 Marinilabilia sp.
GCGTCTCATCAAAACGCTTGGCAGCTTTAATCAAGCCAAGATTTCCTTCATTGATAAGATCACCAAGTGAAAGTCCTTGGTTCTGATACTGTTTTGCAACAGAAACAACAAAACGAAGGTTTGCCTTGGTTAAATCTTCAAGTGCTTTTTGGCTGCCTTTCTGGATCTCTTTGGCAAGCCTGACTTCGTCTTCGGGGGTGATAAGTTTTTCTTTTCCTATCTCCTGCAAATAGCGGTCGAGAGATTCTGATTCTCGAGTAGAAATACCTGAACTTCTAGCCACGGGATATGATGGGTTAAATTAGGATTTATATGCGATGGTGAATTGATCTGCTGCTAAAGATCACTTCGATTAGACAATCATTTAAAATGGGATAATACAACGTGTATTTTAGATATATGTTGCCTATTATTGATCTCTATAATATAAAGTATTAAAAGATTAATTTCGAACTGATTTTATCAGCCCTATTCTGGCTTTTTTAACATGGATTGACCGGGAAATGTTTCAGAAATCCCAAAGAAGTCGGCAGTAGTACTGGCAATGTCACTAAAGGTATTGCGGGTACCAAGATTTACCTGTGCCCCTTTTTCGGATGGACACAATAATAATGGAACAAACTCTCGGCTGTGATCAGTACTTTCGGATGTGGGATCATTACCATGATCACCGGTAATGATTAAAATATCATCTTCATCCAATTTACTTACAATTGCCGGTATCGCCCGATCAAATTCTTGCATGCATTCAGCATAGCCCTCCGGATCAAGGCGATGACCATATTTTTGATCGGTGTCAATCAAGTTTACAAATACAAAGCTATCCTTTGCAGCAGACATCAAACTTAACAACTGGGAAATTCCCTCGGCATTACTTTTTGTTCGCCTGAATTGGGTGAAATACTCTTCGGTAAAAAGATCAACGACTTTGCCAATAGAATACGTTTTGATTCCTTGTTGCTGCAGGCGATTGATAATATTATGCTCGGGTGGCTTCAAGGAAAAATCGTGGCGCTGATCTGAAATACGTTCAAAATTGCCGGGGTCCCCGGTAAATGGACGCGAAATTACGCGTCCTACGCCATGTTCATCCTGCAGTACTTCTTCACGCGCAAATGCACACCATTCGTAAAGCGTATCTACCGATGTCACATCAACGTGGGCAGCAACCTGAAAAACACTGTCAGCCGAGGTGTACACGATAGGATAGCCGGTTTCCATATGTTCGGCTCCATAATCGGCGATTACCTCCGTTCCAGAATACGGTTTATTCACCAGTGCTTTTTCAACGCCGATGCCCTCACAAAACTGATCAATCACTTCTTGAGGAAAACCATTTGGGTAGGTCGGAAATGGTCGATTTAACTGGATGCCCGCAATTTCCCAATGGCCCGTTGTGGAATCTTTACCGGCCGATTGCTCCCTCATTTTACCATATGCACAAATAGGATCAGATTCTACCGACACCGACGATAACGGGATAATGTTGCCAAGTCCCATGCGTTGCAAATTCGGCAGTTCAACATTTGTTTCTTCACACAAATGCCCCAATGTATTTTCATTCTCATCTCCATATTCTGCAGCATCTTCCTGTGCTCCAACACCGAGCCCATCAACAACAATTACATAACAATTTCCCATAACTATTACACCGCTTCGTTTTTATTGGATTTCAAAGCTTGTGACAAGGCTGATTTCGCATTTTTCAAAACCTGGTAGCTATCATTGTAGTTGTCATCCAGACGCACAAACCCAACCTTTATCCC
>JBEPWN010000584.1:0-1762 GCA_041642395.1 Marinilabilia sp.
CCAGAACACCATCCTTGAGTTTAACATCTGTGCGGTGGTTGCTCACATAGATGCAGGGAACCGGGTTAAGCGAATGAGCCGTATTTTCCGAACCATCCTCGTTTACTGCATTATCGGCATTGCCATGATCGGCAATTATCAGTACATCGTAATCGCCTTCCAATGCTGCCTCCACTACTTCTTTCGCACATTGGTCGACTGCCTCAATTGCTTTTTTAATGGCTTCATAATCTCCTGTGTGTCCAACCATATCACCATTGGCAAAATTCAGGCACACAAAATGAGCTTCCTGATTTTTTAGTTTAGGAACTATGGCATCCTTCACTTCCGGAGCCGACATCTCAGGCTTTTGATCATAAGTGGGTACTCTTGGCGACTGAATCATTATTCGGCTTTCTCCTTCAAACTCTTTCTCCCGGCCACCACTGAAGAAGAAGGTAACATGGGCATATTTTTCTGTTTCAGCAATACGGATTTGTTTCATCCCGGCTTTTGAAACCACTTCTCCCATAGTTTCCGATACATTTTCCTTATCGAATATCACTTCAACATCTTTGAAGTCGGAATTGTAATTGGTCATTGTATACCATTCCAAATCCATTGTTTCCATTCCGTACTCGGGCAAATCCTTTTGGGTAAAGGCAATGGTAGTCTGCCGCAGACGGTCGGTGCGGAAGTTAAAACATATAACGACATCGCCATTTTCAATGGTGGTCAAAGGCTGGTCGTTTTCGTCCACTACAACAATGGGCTTCATGAACTCATCGGTAACATCATTGTCGTATGATTCCTGAATCGCAGCCAGCAAATCCTTTGTTTTCTTCCCTTTGCCCTGGGTATAAAGGTCGTATGCCAATTTTAGCCTGTCGTAATTTTTATCGCGGTCCATGCCGTAATAGCGCCCGATAATGGAAGCAAACTGTGCATTGGTACTTTTTAGAGCTTCCATATCCTCTTTTATGAAACCGTAACCTGAGCGGGGATCGGTATCACGACCGTCAGTCAATCCATGCACGAATATATTTTCAAGACCCATATCGGTTGCAATCTGGCAGAGCGCCCTCATGTGTGTGCTGAGTGCATGAACACCACCCGAACCAATAAGTCCTATAAGATGTACTTGTTTATTGTATTCTTTGGCGTAGCTGTATGCTTTATTTATTTGCTGATTTTCCCACAATGATTTGTCTTTAATGGCACGGGTAATTTTCACCATATCCTGGTAAAGTACTCTTCCGGCACCAATATTAAGGTGACCTACTTCTGAATTACCCATTTGCCCCTCGGGCAGACCAACATTTTCTCCGGCAGCCAGAAGTTGTGAATGCGGATATTTTTCAAGCAGCGAATCTATAAAGGGCGTTGAAGCCTGTGAAATGATATCTGCCTTCGAACCATCGCCAATTCCCCAGCCATCAAGAATCATCAGTAGTGTTTTTTTATTGTCAGCCATATTCTTTTTTTTATTTGTTTTTATAAGAAGAAACAAAAGTATTCCTTTTTAATCCATTAAAAAAATAACAATTAACCTGTTGAAAATGATTTAACAAATTTTTGTTTCGGAGTGCCTGTAAAAGGACAGGTAAAAAAAAAGCTGCCTGTAAAGTAACAGACAGCTTTCCTTAGTAAAAGGTATATACTTTTAATAAAACTTAGCACGATTGTCTTCTATTTCGGCTTTTTCCCTGTGAGCGATAAATGCTTGTGAAGCAGCGCGGAAATTCATATTCTGGGCCATTCTCATTTTTTCATTTTCCAGGCT
>JBEPWN010000585.1:0-1760 GCA_041642395.1 Marinilabilia sp.
TCGTTGTAGATAAAATGTTTTCCATCCTGAAGTTTTCCGTCGCGAAAATATCCTTCTTTAACCATTTTCCCGTCTTTCTCTAAAAGGGTATAATGGCCGGTGCCGTAAAATGGCAATATTTTACTGTCGGAATCAGTATCCTGATTGGTTGGGCGATCTGTAATAATGGTGTTTTTGCTGAATGAACCATCGGTGTATTCACGTTTTTCGATCAACGCTCCTGTATCATCAAATACTTTTATTTCGCCATTTATTCCACCATTGTTCCAGTTGCCGGAGTATTGAAGTTGCCCGTTGGCATGAAAATACTTTTGCTCCCCCATCCGTTTGCCGGCATTGTTGTAGTTCCACTGATAAAACTTTTTCCCGTTGGCATGATAGAGATTGTATTCGCCCTTCCAATGATTTTCGTCCCAGTAGCCTTCTTCCCATAAGGTACCGTCCCGGTAATAGAATTTTGCCGGTCCCTTTGCTACATCTTCCTGGTAAGTTATTTCATGTTTAAGCGCACCCGATGGATAAAAAGATTTCCAAAGGCCCACTTTCCGGCCATCTTCGTAATTTCCGGTTTCCCTGAGTTCACCACTATCATCGTAGTAGTATTCCCATTTTCCGGTAGGCTGGTTCAGGTCGTCGGTTCTGTTAATCTGAGATGGAATATTTTGTGCTTCCGTCAGATTAATCATAATCGTTAGAACTATAATATTGCAGAGAAGTGTTTTCATTCCGGGTTACTTAAATATAAGCAGGTTGGTTTTTTTTATACCCTGTTATTGTTTTTCGAAAATGAGTAACGAAAGGTTTCAAAAACATGGTAAAATTATTCGGGATTCCTGATGGCATTATAATAATGATGTTATCCGTACTGAACTTTCAACAACGTAACTAAACTTTTATGTTTTGTGTCTGTTAGTTTTAGGTCACTTGATTAGCAGGCTGTATCATAATGTAATAAGTCAAAAAAACAATGGTTGTTATAGTATTGCAGGGCGCAGATTAAAAACTTATTGTGCAGGCAAAAGCTTCCAGTGATTCCGGTTGCGGCTTTTTATTTTATTGGCGACTCTGCCATTTTTCCTTTAAATTAATGTCTGAATATTATTTTCTCATATGTTCAAAGAAATAATTATGAAAGGACAGCAAAGAGTAATTATTGAGAATATTAAACCACAAATTAACTGTGGTGAATTTCCGGTTAAGCGTGTGGTTAATGACCATGTACAGGTGGAAGCAGATGTGTTTTGTGACGGTCATGATGTGTTGCGTGTGGAGTTGCTTTACCGGCATCATGATGAAACAGAATGGCACATTGTAGAGATGACGCACGACATCAACGATCGTTGGAACGCACAGTTTTATGTTTTGCAACTGGGCTCATATTTTTATACTGTTCGCGGATGGGCCGATCATTTTAAAACATGGCACCGGGATATTCTGATAAAGATCGAAGCAAAAGCGGATTTTGCCTCTGATTTATTGGTGGGGGCTGAAATAATAAAACAGACCATTGTTAAATATATTGATGTGATCCCTCATGAAGAGGCTGATTTCCTGAAGGAAATTGTTGAGGAGTTTACGGCTGAAACAGTGCAGCCTCAGAATAAGATCAGAACAATTCTCAGCAATGCTCTTTACGATATTATGGTAAAATATCCGGTAAAAGTTCATGCCACTACTTTCGATAAGGACCTGGAAGTAACCGTTGAGCGTGAAAGGGCAAATTTCAGCAGCTGGTATGAAGTATTTCCTCGTTCGCTGGG
>JBEPWN010000586.1:0-1758 GCA_041642395.1 Marinilabilia sp.
ATTGTCTCGTACAAGGGAGAGCCTGCAAAAGTTTTTACCAATATTTCGGGAATCGGGCGTGTACGGGAAGCCAATTAAGTTCCGGGACATTACAACTCGTTATTTCTGTTTGAGGGCTTAATTCCTGTTGATGAGTTATAATCCTTTTTTGAAACTTAATTGTAGAACAATCGTAAAATTTCGTTGTTAATATATGTATAAAATGGTTTGACTTTAATAAAAATATTTTGCATATTCCATAATCCTTGCTTAATTTGCAAGAGTGGAAAACAATCACTTATTTTTATGACTAACTGGCATAAATTGCTGATAATAAATAATTTAAAATGTCATCACGAATTTGCATATTCATTTGTGTTTTCTCCTTTGCGCTTTTTTTAAGCTGCGAAAGAGAATATGTGTTTAGTGATGGCAATGAAGGACTGAAATTTAGCACCGATACAGTCGCATTTGATACTGTTTTTACAGCAGTGGGATCAGCTACTCATAATTTAAGAGTGTTTAATCCGGTTCAGGATGATGTTTTTATTGAAGCTATTGAACTTGCCGGTGGCGATGATTCCGATTTCTCGCTTAATGTAAATGGTTCTGCTAGTAGCATGGTGAGGGATGTGCCAATTCGTGGAAACGATAGCTTATTCGTTTTTGTTGAAGTTAATGTCAACTCTTCTGATGAAAATACACCATTTGTTGTTTCTGATTCATTATTATTTTATACACGTGACCGAATTCAAACGGTTCATCTTATAGCTTACGGTCAAAATGTAGTGGCTTTGCGCAAAAAGACACTAAAGACCCAGACTTTCACCGATGAAAAACCATATTTGATATATGATTGGATTGTAGTTGATTCCACAGAAACGCTGACTATTGATCCGGGCGCGCGATTGCATTTCCATAAAAACGCATTCCTTATTGTTTTTGGGTCTGTTCAGGTAAACGGGGAACTTGACAAGCCAGTTCTTTTTGCCGGCGATCGTATGGATGAATGGTACCAGGACAAACCGGGTCAATGGGGTTATATTCATCTTATGCCGGGAAGTCGCGATCATTCTTTTAATTATGCCAATATTCGAAACGGTACAATGGGGCTGGTGGTTGATTCAATCGGAATGAAAGAGGATGAGCCTCCGCTGTATTTAAATAATGTAAAAATTGAGCATATTGCATCCCAGGGATTGATTACACAGAATTCATCCATTGTGGCATCCAATTCTGTATTTGCAGATTGCGGAAGTGCCTCTGTTGCATTGACTGTTGGAGGGGATTATAAATTTTATCATTGTACAATTGCCAATTACTTTTCCTGGGCGTTTCGCAGTACCCCCGCCTTGTTGATATCTAACTATTTCACCGATTCTAATGGGAAGAAGCGTTATTCCAATCTGGATGCAGCAGATTTTCATAACAGCATTATTATTGGACGTAATGATAATGAAGTGGAATTTGATTTCAAAGTGGATGAGGATGAAAATATTGCTGACTGGGTCAATGTTAATTTCTATAATTCTATAGTTAATATAGGACAGGAAAAGATAAGTGACTATTCCTATGCCTTTCATGAGGGCGTTTTATTAAATGAAGATCCTGCATTTGTTGATGTGTCCAAATTTAATTATCAACTTGACTCACTTTCAGCCGGACGCGATTCAGGAAATATGGAAGTGGCTTTGGATTATCCTGAAGACATTCTTGGGAAGAGCCGGGTGGATGACGTGGCACCAGATCTTGGAGCCTATGAACGTATTGATCAGTAGT
>JBEPWN010000587.1:0-1751 GCA_041642395.1 Marinilabilia sp.
CGATCGTTACAAAATGGGAAATGGTTGGCTATCATCTCTTTCTCCGGTATGACTGAGATTATAGAGGATGTAGATCCACCGCTCACTGTAGGAAGCGGACTCACCTTCCAGGCTTCCGACAGAACAAGCCTTAATACGAATCTTTCCATCGGCTTGACGGAATCTGCATCGGATTTCACCATTGGCCTGGGATGGAACATCAAACTCTAACCATATAACCTGTTTAATGTTTAAAACAAATCACCATGAAACGATCAATAATAAATATCACTCTGCTGTTACTTATCGGACCGCTGTTGACAACCGCTTTTGCCCAGCAACGCTCCGGTAAAATGATGAACAAACAAATGTATAACCGTGAGTATGATAATTCTACTGTTGAAACTATTAAAGGCGAAGTAGTTGAAGTAAATTATTTGATCGGCAAGCATAAGTCCAATATGAAGGGCGTTCATCTCACCCTCAAAACTGACTCAGAAACGATCCCCGTCCATTTAGGTCCGGCTTGGTTTATCGAACAACAAGAATCATTTGAAAAAGGAGATGAAATTTCCGTTACCGGTTCGAGAATTACGTACAACGGTGAACCAGCATTAATTGCTGCAGAAATTACACGCGGTAAAATGACACTAAAACTAAGAAATCAGCAGGGATATCCTGCCTGGAGAGGATGGCGCATGAACAAAAAAATGAATAATTAAGAGCAATATCATTAGCAGTTAAGATATAAAAATGAACCTGTTCGGTTAGCATCAAACATGGGCAGGCTTGGTTATGTTTCTAACAATAGATACCGCACAATACAGGGCTGTAAAACCCAGGAGCGGGATAATCACGATAGCCGGAATTACCGGTTGCCCCAGCCACCCCATGGCAACTATTTTTGCCGTCAGGGCAGCCATCAAAATTGAAAGAAAAATGACATAAATGGGTGCCAGTAAATAGCCCATCGGTTTTTGCCTGTAAAACAGCCACCCCGAGATATAAGAAGCAGGGAGCAGCAGCGCCAGGTCTAATCCCTGGACGATAAGTGTGGTATAATGCTCAACTTCAGGCGGGATTACAGACCCATCAAACAAGGGTGGTACCACCACGCCCAGCCACATCAACCCAATAAGCATACTGTTAAAAATCAAAAAACTCCCTGTAAATTTTCTTGGAATCACGTCCTCAAAATGGTGAGTCAACTCTGATACGTTAAACGAGAAAAGGGTAAGCAAAAAGGCAAAAAACGATGCGCCAAGTAATATCACATAAATCAGAAACAGCATATTATACATCGCCATTACCAGGTAAAACAGGTAGGTTACTAAAAAGTAACCCAGCACTCCCGCCAACATAAAGCGACCTTTTAGCGAATTTCTTCGAGCCCAAACTAAGGTGATAATTAGCAAAGGCACTGCTACAAAAAGCGTCACATAATCCTGTGCTATGCCCTGAGGAGCTACCTCAACTGACATGTGTTTATATATACCCTCCCCGTAAACCGTGACAGTATCACCGCGAACCGTTTCTATCTCATATACTCCCGGACCTCCCGATGAAAAAATTCCCATCCCTGCAGCGACAATTGCCAGTAACACTATTATTGATGAAAGGATTGTTATAGCCTGCTTATTTTTCATAGCAAATCATATTTAGGAGTCATGAACGATAAATTATCAATTCAATATATCAAAAAATGAAAGATCCCCGCAGTATTTTACCGCGAGGATCTGAAATTTAAATTGAGCAACTCTTAAAATTGATTG
>JBEPWN010000588.1:0-1739 GCA_041642395.1 Marinilabilia sp.
CTCATTTCGAAAAACGGGAAAGAGTTTCAGATTGCCGATTCGGCAGCACCCATTAAAAACGATGATGGTGCAATTATTGGCGTTGTGCTGGTTTTCAGAAATGTATCAGAAGATTACAATGTTCGGCAACAGCTAAAAGAAAATGAAGAAAGGTTCCGCGCAATTGTTGAAGGCGCCCCCGATCCGATTTTTATTCAGAGCGAAATGAAATTTGCTTACCTGAATCCGGCTGCATGCAGACTGTTTGGAATTAAATCGGCTGATGAACTGGTGGGTAAGCCTGTGTTGGAACGTTTTTATCCGGATTATCATGAAATAATCAGAAAAAGGATACACAATTTAAACAAAGAAGAAAAGCCAGTTAGAGAATTGCTTGAACTTAGGTTTCTAAAAATTGACGGCAGTGAGGTTTGGGTGGAAACAGTCGGAGAACCAATTTTTTATAAAGGAAAAAATGGGGCGCTTGTTTTTGTACGTGATATTACTGACCGTAAAAACGCGGAAGAAGAGCTGGCCCATTCTGAAAAACTTATGCGTTATGTCATTGAGAATGCCAACAGTGCAGTAGCAATACACGACAAAGAACTGCGGTATATCTATGTAAGCCAGCGTTATCTGGATGAATATAAAGTGAAAGAAAAAAATATTATCGGTAAACACCATTACGAAGTATTCCCTGATTTGCCTCAAAAATGGCGCAAAGTGCATCAACGGGCATTAAAGGGCGAAGTGTTGAGTGCCTTCCGTGATTCTTATCACCGCGATGACGGTACTGTGGAATGGACTCGCTGGGAATGCCGGCCCTGGTATGAGGCTAATGGCGCTATTGGTGGAATCATTGTTTATACCGAAGTGATTACCGACCGGGTTGAAGCCGAACTGGAACTAAAAGAAACAGTTAAAGAACTTCAAAAAGCCAGAAGAGCTTCGCTAGACCTGATTGAAGACCTGACCGAAGAAATTGAAAAACGCACCCGGTCGGAAAATAAACTCAAAGAAAGCGAAGAACGGTTTCGGCTGGTAATGGAAAACAGCCTCGATGCCATTTTGATTACCAGCCCCGACGGCACAATATTAAATGCCAATAAAGCTGCCTGCCAAATGTTCCTAATGACGGAGGAAGAAATTCGAAAGGCGGGACGGAATGGTTTGGTGAACCTGAATGATAATAATCTTCCCAAATTAATGGAAGATCGCAAAAAAATGGGATATGCTGCCGGTGAACTCACTTTTTTCAGAATAGACGGCACTTTGTTTCCGGCTGACATCACAACTTCAGTTTTTACAGACAGTAAAGGGGAGCCTCGTGCAAGTTTGATAATAAGGGATATTACCGAAAGAAAAAAAGTGGAAAAAAAACTGAGAAACAGCGACCGGATTTTTGAACATTCGGTTGACATGATGTCTGTTTCCGGCTTCGATGGTTATTTTAAAATATTAAATCCGGCATGGGAAAGAACGCTTGGCTGGACCATTGAAGAATTGCTCTCCAGGCCCTGGAATGATTTTGTGCACCCCGATGACATAGAAGCCACTGATAATATAAAAGCAGAAATTGCTGACGGCAGGACAGCATACCGTTTTGAAAACAGATACAGGTGCAAAGATGGTTCATACCGTTGGTTGTCGTGGAACTCATTTCCATACCCTGAAGAAAATACGATGTTTGCAGTTGTAAGGGATATTACAAATGATAAACAGAATGAAGTTATTTTACGGGAAAGTGAAGAACGCTTTTC
>JBEPWN010000589.1:0-1735 GCA_041642395.1 Marinilabilia sp.
GTGAATATCAACACCGGAATCTCTTCTGACAAATTCACGGAGCGCATGATGATGCGAGGGATGTAATACAAAATTCACTTGTAATGAAACATCCAGCATTAATTTGAAAGCAGACAGGTGGGTGCGTATTTGTAAAACAATATTTCATTCACGGGCAAAAGTCAATCTGGATGTTTCATCTGCCAGAATAACTTAAATAACAATCACATGAAAACGAAAATATTTTTATCAGCAGCCATCCTTCTTTTCAGCTCGGTTGTAATGGCTCAAAAAGCTGACATAACGGGTTTTGTAAGAACCTATGAAGGTGTAGGGGTTGAAAGCGGTGATTTTACAATCATACAGCAAACATTGAATCTTAATTTTGAGAAGCGGGGCGAAAAAGTTGCTTTTAAAGCCAACCCCATGCTGTATCATTATAATTCCGATAGTTTACAGTTGAATTTGAGGGAGTTGTATATGGAAATGTATTTTGATAAATTCGACTTACGTATTGGCAAACAGCAGGTTGTATGGGGCAAAGCAGACGGTGTATTTATCACCGATATTGTTTCGCCATTAAATTTATCGGAGTTTCTCTTACCCGATTTTAATGAAATAAGAACCGGGGTTATTGCTGCAAAATTAAATTACTATATGGGAAACAGTACCTTAGAAGCCATCTGGATTCCACAATTTACGCCTACGGTCCGTCCTGATGCCCGGTCAATATGGTACATTCAGCCTGATTTTCCTGCTCCACCTACTTTCGATTGGAGCAAAAGCACCATAGATCCATCATTGCAAAACAGTGAGTTGTTTTTAAAATGGTCGGCCATGACATCAAAGGTAGATTTTGAGCTAATGGGAGGTTATACCTGGGATGATAACCCTGCGATGCATGTGCAAAAAGAATTCGAAACAGATACTACCACATCCCCTCCCGGCCCTGTGTTAACCGGATTAACCATTAAACCTGAACATCATAGATTAGCAGTTGCCGGAGGTTCGTTTAGCACCGAAATAAAAGGGATGATATTTCGGGGAGAAGGAGCATACTATCATGGAAAATACTTTCAAACCGAAGACCCTTTAGCAACAGATGCTTTAATCCAAAAAGACTATCTGAATTATGTTGCAGGGGTTGATTTCAATATTGGTTCGGTAAAACTAAGCACACAATTTATACAGAAATACATTCTGGATTATAACGAGGACATGAGTGAGAATGAAATTCAGAATACAGCCACTTTTCTGGCTCGTTACGATATGATGCGCGAAACGCTACACCTTGAATTGTTCTCATACATTGGCTTATCGGATAAGGATGCCTTAATCCGCCCAAAAATTACGTACGATTTCGATGATAGTTTCTCCATTCTCTTAGGCGGAAATATTTTTGTTGGTGAACAAGATGGTCAATTTGGCCAATATCAGGATAACACAATGGCATACATAAAAATTAAATACAACTTTTGATGATGAGATTTATAACAATCAGCATATTGGTTTTCTTCATTGCCATCAATACTCATGCACAAAGGGCAGATGATATTATTGGCAACTATCGGTTGCCTAACAATATTGATGTTGAAATATATAAGCAAGACGGCAGGTACTTTGGAAAAATTATTGGCCTCAACAATTTTAACAAGGGGCAGGTAAAGGACATAAATAATCCTGATAAATTAAAAAGAGATGAATACCTGCTGGGGAAAGTTATTATAGAAAATCTGAAATTTGACACCAAAGAAAA
>JBEPWN010000590.1:0-1733 GCA_041642395.1 Marinilabilia sp.
CCACATCCTCAATATTTGATGGCAGAGTAGCCATAATATATCCGTTATCGTCCAGTTCAACATCCTGAAGTCCGATTTCTTTAAGTTCTTCAGCCAACTGACGCGAAAACACCATTTGCCCCGGAGTGCTGGGCGTCAGACCTGTATCCGGATCCGATTGTGTATCAAACTTTGTATATCGTATAAAACGATCTGCTATTGATGTCATAACACTTTATTTTTTTGATGAAAAATTACTGCAAGATAGAAAAATAAGAAACATCAAAGGTTGAGCTATGTCATTATGATTATAAAAAAGCCTGAACAGAAAATGTTCAGGCTTTTTTAACAATAAATCATTAGTCCCGACTCTTCGTGATTAGATATAAAATTTAAGATGGTTCGTATAATATTGCTAACCTGCTTATTGACACAATAACTCACGTAATTTAAGTCAACTCTGAACCCTAAACCCTAAACCCTGAACTAATAAGCAATGGCAAAAACAACCCTTCTTTCCGAAGGTTTGCCGGTTACCATGCAAGTGCCTGATTCCCGTGGACCATCAATTGGAAGACAACGAATGGTTGCTTTGGTCTCCTGTTTAATCTTCTGCTCGGTTTCATCTGAACCATCCCAGTGAGCCATAATAAATCCACCTTTTTCTTTCAGGATTTTCTTAAATTCGTCGTATGAATCAGCCGTGTGGGTATTTTCTTCCCTGAATTTGATGGCACGCTCATAGATGCTGTTCTGAATCTCCACCAGCAAATCATGAATATACTGATCAATGCCTTCGGCCGGTAGCACCTCCTTGGTGAGTATATCGCGCCGGGCCAGCTCAACCGTGCCGTTTTGCAGGTCGCGGGGACCAATGGCCAGTCGGACAGGTACACCCTGCAACTCATACTGAGCAAATTTCCATCCCGGCTTGCGATTGTCATCATCGTCCACCTTCACTGAAACACCCAGTTTTTTAAGACGCTCCGCAATCTTATCGGCCTGTTCAACAATTTGAGCCAGTTCTTCATCCTTCTTGTAAATAGGAACGATTACAACCTGAATTGGTGCCAGTTTAGGTGGTAGAACCAATCCATGATCATCAGAATGTGCCATTATCAAAGCTCCCATCAAACGGGTTGAGACACCCCATGAAGTGGCCCATACATATTCCTCGTGACCTTCTTTACTCGCATATTTTACATCAAATACTTTGGCAAAATTCTGGCCCAGAAAGTGAGATGTTCCCGATTGCAAAGCCTTTCCATCCTGCATCAGTGCTTCAATGGTAAGTGTATCAACGGCACCGGCAAATCGTTCACTGGCGGTTTTGTACCCCTGCAAAACAGGCATAGCCATCCAGTTCTCGGCAAAATCGGCATATACCTTCAGCATGGTCTCGGACTCCTCAATGGCCTCATCACGGGTAGCATGGGCGGTATGTCCTTCCTGCCAAAGAAACTCGGCAGTTCGTAAAAATAATCGCGTACGCATTTCCCATCGTACCACATTGGCCCACTGGTTAATTTTTATGGGCAAATCACGATACGACTGAATCCAGTCCTTATATGTACTCCATATAATGGTTTCGGAGGTAGGACGAACAATTAATTCTTCCTCAAGTTTGGCATCGGGATCAACAACAACCCCGCTTCCATCCGGATTATTTTTCAGCCGGTAATGAGTCACCACCGCACACTCTTTGGCAAAACCCTCTACGTGATCGGCCTCTTTACTAAAAAATGATTTGGGAA
>JBEPWN010000591.1:0-1723 GCA_041642395.1 Marinilabilia sp.
AAAAAGACAAAAGCGGTAATGTGGGAAAATGGTTTCATTTTGAATATTTTATTATTTGTAACATTTATTCATTTTTAGCGAAAAACTATGGTGTGGCATATTCAATCCATGGATCATTAATATCAGCTAATTTTTCAAAAACCTGGGATTTAAATTTATCAACCAATGTAGGATGTTGGATGGCAATGTTATTCAATTGAAATGGATCATTCTTGTTATCGAAAAGAATCGTATTTGTAATTTCTCCTGAATTGTTGCGTTGGATAACAAAAGTATACCGGTCGTTTCGAAGGCCTCTCATTCCTCCCAATGCTGATGGAAAGCTGCTGTTAATGTAAAGAGAGAATTCAGGGGTTTCTTCCTGGATCCCCCGAAAGGTTTTAGAGTAATCATCTCCTTCGATATCCGCTGGAATTTCTTTTTTAACTCCCATTAATCCCAGCAGGGTAGGCATAATGTCCGGAGTAGAGAGATGGAGATCGTTTTTCTCTGGTTTTATCTTGTCTGGCCAGCGGGCAATAAAGGGAACCCTGAATGATTCTTCATAATAAACCACTTTTTGCAAAAGTCCGTGGCTTCCCATCATTTCTCCGTGATCGGCAGTAAAAATGACGATGGTATTTTCAGCCTGCCCTGTTTCTTCCAGTTTTTCCAAAATTTTTCCAATTTGCTCATCAACTCCGGAAACACAGGCGAAATAATCTATCACATTTCTGCGTCCGATGTCGCCTGATTTTCCTTCCGGCAGATTGGATCTGTTTAAAAGGGAATCAACAGGAACAGAATCATAAATTTCCCGGTACTTTTCAGGAACCTCGTTGTATGGGCCGTGGGGCGGATTCATTGAAACAAAAAGCGCCCAGGGTTTCCCTTTATTATTTTCGATAAACTGCGAAGCCACTTTTGCCTCGTGGATGGGTGACCATTCCCCGGGAAATAAGGTATCCTCTATAGATGCGTTCGTTTCCCAGTAGTAGGGGTCGTCATGCCGGTTGTGGCATCCGTATGCATGCCAAAAATCAAACCCGTGGCGTTTAGGGCCAGGTGGAGTGAAAGTTCCCCAGACTGCATCCTGCCATCTTTCAACATCAGGCCCACCGGGAGCATCAAGGTGCCATTTCCCGATATAACCGGCCAAATATCCATTTGCTTTTAAAACATCACCAAAACAAATTTCATCGTCCTTTAAAAAATTGCCAAATTTTCTGGAACTTGTATTAACGTTCGTTTGAACTCCATTTGAAAAAGGGTATTTACCAGTCATCAACATTGCCCGGTATGGACTGCACAATGGACGATTACTGACCGCATTGGTAAAAATCATCCCTTCACTTGCCAATCTGTCAATGCTTGGGGTGTGCACGGGATCTTCATTCACAAACCCCATGGACTGTGCCCGGAATTGATCAGGAAAGATAAACAGCAGGTTGGGTTTTTCTTCCAATTTATTATTCGGAGGAGTAAACCCCATAAAGCTTAATATGGAAACCGTAAGTATTAAAAACACTGAATTTTGTTTCATGATTTACTTTTTAATTATTTACCGTTATGATTTGCTCCCATTTCTCCTTTCCTTTTGTAAAAGGTGGAGGCAACTTTTTTGCTTCTTCTTTCCAAATTGATATTAATTCTTTGAAGATTTCAGGTTTTTTCCCCATCAGGTTATATTGTTCACCCGGATCATTTATGATATCGTACAATCCAAAGTGAGAGGGCTTGCCAT
>JBEPWN010000592.1:0-1704 GCA_041642395.1 Marinilabilia sp.
CCCAGTACGCGGGATAGCGTCATCAAAAGAATGGCCAGAATAATAGCAACGCCGGCCAAAATTGCAATTGGTAAATAGTTCTCAAACATCGCGTTATTATATTGATTTAAGTCAGTCTGAAATTAGTAGCAATGGCTCGTAATGTCAATGAAAATAAGGCAAAGAATATAGGACATCTGACTTTGAAAAGATATAAATTTTCAAAGCCATTCTTATTTAAAATGAGTATATATAGTTGGTAAATATTCCTTTTGAAAACATGTTTTAACAGGTTGAATGTATCAGTGCCCCAACAGGTTTTTCCTTGCGGATTTGGTTGTATTTTTCGACGGCTTTACTAGTCTCTAATATATAAAATGTGAGGTCATTATCTTTAAGAAAATCTTTAGTTTCATCACAAACTTGCAGTCGCTCATGAAATCCCTTTGAAAGAATAATGACTTGTGCGTTATTGTTAATTAATTCTTCAACATCGGCCGGTTGTATGCCTGGTTGATGGTGTGTGCCTGTTTCGTTCCAATCCCACTTTCGAGAACCGCCGGGATATAGTTTTGCGTCTTTATAGATCAGGTTTTTGTCAACATTAATCTTCCCCCATTTAATGGAATTAATTTTTGGTGATTCTGTTTTTATATCCATGAGATAAGAATGGTTTTGAAGAATAAGTGTTCAGTTGGTCTCAACTATAACATACCTTTATTAAAGTTGGTTCTAAAGTTTACGGGTACCATAAAAATCAGTAAATTTACTTGCAATAATTGCACTAGTATTAATTAAAAGAAAACGATTTACCATTGGATAAAATCAAGATGGACATATTGGGGCTGTCTACAAGCCCGAGCAGCGGTGGAGCTTATGCGCTAATACTTAATGAAATTGACGGTAATCGACGACTTCCCATTATTATTGGTACGTTTGAAGCACAGGCGATAGCTCTAGAGCTGGAGCATATAAAACCGCCACGTCCTATGACGCATGATTTGTTAAAAAATATGATCCAGAATTTTGGATCTAGTGTTCAGCAGGTTTTCATTAATGATTTAAGTGAAGGCACTTTTTTTGCCAAGGTTATTTACGAAAATAATGGTCAGCAGATGGAACAAGATGCCCGGCCAAGTGATGCAATTGCTTTAGCTGTTCGATTTGATGCTTCAATATATGTAGCCACTGAAATTTTAGAAGAAGCCGGTATCGTTTCTGAGGGAGAAGCAAGTGGAGATTTGACAGCTAGTTCGGAATCACAGGATCAGCCGAAAGAGATGAGCAAGTTGGAACGTCTTGAGAATGAGCTCCAAACTGCTATTGATACAGAAAATTATGAGAAAGCTGCCCGGCTGCGGGATGAAATTCAAAAACTTAAAGGATAGGGGCATTGCAGGTTACCAATTACTCTTTTGAGCATCTTCCATTTTCGAAGCTTTTCAAAACGTACATACACAATTTTGATGAAATAAGTGATTTTTTTGAGACTAATCCTTTTAATCTGGATGCAATTTCTCAAAAAGTAGAAGCATTTACTTTTCAGGGGGACCGCGAAAAGACCGCATCTATTCTATCTACGTTCAATGAACAGTTTGGTATTGATGAGGCGGCTATACGTAATATTGAGCGTCTCAAAAATGACGAATCCCTGGTCATTGTTACCGGTCAACAGTTGGGGGTGTATGGCGGACCATTATATACGGTCTTAAAAACCATTAGCAC
>JBEPWN010000593.1:0-1698 GCA_041642395.1 Marinilabilia sp.
TGGCCTGATGTAAAAAATCATAATGTTTATTCAGAAACGAAACCATTTCGGCCTTCTTCCCGTCGTGTGCAATAACTGCTAATTTCATCGTTTTCGCTTTTTAATTATTTCCAAAATAACAAAAAAACCTTCATAGAAAAAGAGTTCAGCAGATAATTTCATATAATCAAAACAATGAATTAAGGTTTTGAGTTGACTTCAATCTCAATCAGGAGCTGTCTATATATTTTAATGTGACAAGGCGGAATTAATAACTTTTAAATATGTAAAAAATTATTTCTTCGCTTTGCCTCAAATAAAACTATAGTCATTAATTTCAATACTCCGTTAAACTTTTGCAAGCCATTGATAATAAATAGTTTGAAAAACAACAAAAATTAACATCAACTTATTGATAATAAAAGCTTTGCGTCTTTGCGTCTCTGCGTTTAAGCTTTTTTTTAACGTACTATTGTAGCCTCTGAATCCTGATTAATTCTATATTTGCCGGAAAGTAACAATTATGTATTTACATCCGGTAAAATATAATGAACCCCTTTTCCGTCCACCTGGAGAAGCCCGGTCGGTAATTCTTCAGGCAACCATAGGGTGCTCATGGAACAATTGTGCCTTCTGCGATATGTACAAATCAAAGACATTCAGAGCCAGACCATTTGATGAGTTAAAAAAAGAGATAGACGCTTTGGCAAAATTTTACAAGGGCAGTGTAAAAAAAGTTTTTCTGGGTGACGGTAATGCCTTTGTCTTATCGGCCAATAAACTATACCCGATACTCAATGAGATCAACAATCAATTAGGAAAACTGCAACGGATTTCTTCATATGCATCGGCCAAAGACATATTATCAAAAAGCGAGGATGAGTTAATTAAATTAAGACAGAATGGTTTAAAATTATTGTATGTCGGCATTGAATCGGGAGATGATGAATTACTGTCGCTCATCAATAAAGGGGAAACATTCAATTCTACAAAAGAAGGCATTCAAAAAGCCCATAGAGCCGGCATCGACACCTCTGTGATGATTCTTAACGGCCTGGGTGGCAGAAAATACAGCGAACAGCATGCAATTCACTCAGCAGAGATTATCAACCAAACCAATCCAAAATTCCTGTCCACTCTCACGCTGAGTTTACCCTTTGGAACCGCACATTTTGAAAAACATTTTCAAGGTAATTACATCCAACAAAGTATTGTTGAGATAATGGAAGAGCTAAAACTGTTTATTGGAGCCCTGAATGTTGAAAATGTTATTTTCAGAAGCAACCATGTATCCAACAATCTGGTTTTGGCAGGTACATTGAATAAAGACAAGCAGGAATTACTCCGCACAATTGAAGAAACAATTCGTGTCACCCCCGGACATAAGATGCCGGAAAGTCCGGAACGGTTATAGATTTAAGTATTCCCTTTCAAGGGGAGGGGAGAAAGCAGTAGCTCATAGCTCGAAACTCATAGCTGAAAGGGAAGTTTGATAGCCCTTCTGCGACATTCCCAAACGACTAACATGATTATACAAACAACTGTCTTTAAGTTTTTTAGCTGGATAAAGCTCACTTGTAAATACAAAAAAGGTCTGACCCGGTTAAAGTCAGACCTTTTATGCTGTTTGAAAACGTATTGTTATTAATAAAAAACGTGGAATTATTATTCTGAAACTACTTCAAAATCAATTTCCACTTTTACATCTCTGTGCAATTT
>JBEPWN010000594.1:0-1698 GCA_041642395.1 Marinilabilia sp.
TGTGCAGATATGTTCCCACCCACACTGTGCCATTTTTATCTATGCTCAAAGCTTTGATGTTTATACCATCATTTCTGTCTCCAATGCCGATGTGTTCAAACAGTCCGGTTTCCGGGATGAACCTGTTCAGCCCCCCTCCTTCGGTGCCCACAAGCATGCTGCCATCTTCAAGTTGGACAAACGAACTGACGATATTATTAGAGATTGATCCCGCTTTCTGATTTTTTTGATGGTTTTGAAAATTGTTGGCCTTCCGGTCCAGATAAAACAGACCACCCGACCAGGTACCAAACCAGACGCCGCCCGATCGATCCTGAAAAACGGAGTAGATGGAATAACTGGGAATTGACTCATTATGCTCTGTATTGATCCGTGTTAATTCCCCCTCGTCCTCAATAAAGAGTCCGGAATAAGTTCCAATCCAAAGATTCTGCTGATCATCCCGGAATATGGATCTTACACTTTCATTGGTGATATCCCACTTTTTCTCTTTCGAATATTCAAAATGCCTGATCAGTTCGCCGTCAACAGAGAACAACCATGCACCATGACTGTGGTATCCAACATACAGCCGGTCATCTTCAACATAAATAGTACGGGGGTACGAGCCCGGGCCATCAACCACTTTCGTTAATATTTTACTTTGGGTATTAAATTTAAAGATACTCCCCCGGTTGGTTCCAACCCAGCCGTTCCCGGCCTGATCAAAATAAATCATAAAAGCGCCGGATTGCAGTTTATCGGTATTTATGTATTCTATCTGACGGCTGATGGTATCCAACCGCCCAAAACCGTGAACATCCACGATCCAGAAATCATTATTCTCATCAATGGCAAAACCAGTCACTTCCCTGTTTTCCACCTGTATTCCTTTGTAACTGTAATTGAAATGGATAAACGATTGATGACGGTTGTCAAACAAGTCCAATCCCGATTCAGTGGCCACCCAAAGCTTATTGCACGAATCAACAAGCAACTGATTCACAACATCATTCCTGAGACTTCCGGGATTGTTGGGATTATGGTTATATCTCTTAAATCCTGATGAATTGTATTTATAAACTCCCTGATTGCTTCCCATCCAGATATTACCAACGGCATCCTGTGTAATGCTGTGGATATGCTGGAAATTGAGACCCCCCGGCGGAGATACACGGTTGAAACTAAAACCATTGTGCTGAGCCGGAGAATAAAGTGCAACCAGAAAAAAGAAATATAATAATAGGAATCTATTCATTTTTAAAAATATTTTACACAAAAATACAAATTAGAAATTCAGCACAATAGCACTTTCGTAACAAATAAGAGACATGCGTTATACCGGGGACACAAAAGTGATATAAATGGTGACAAAACTGTTAAATTTTCTTTACTGCATAAGCTAATATTGTAAACACAAAACATCGAAATATAAAATTTCACAAATCATACCACAATGAAATTAACGTATATTTTACTTTTTCTCTTTTCATTCTTTAACCACAGTCACGGACAAACCTCCAAAACATTAAATAATTGGGAATTTCTGAAAAGTGATTTGGGCGGCATCTGGGAAGGCATAAGAAATGCATCCGCAGGATCGCAGGAAGCCGTTCCAATATGGGAAAAAGTAGAAGTTCCACACTCTTATAATGCATACGATGCTGTAAACCCATACGGAAACTATTATCAGGGTCCTGCATGGTATCGTACATATAT
>JBEPWN010000595.1:0-1697 GCA_041642395.1 Marinilabilia sp.
TGATTACATTACCCTAAAGGAAGAAACCCAGATATTGGGTTATTATCTGGAATTGCAACGACTGAGGTTTTCCGAAACATTTGAATATTCAATCCATGTGGATGAGTCACTTAGTGCAGACAATATACTGGTCCCTCCCATGCTGACCCAGCCATTTATTGAAAATGCCATTGAGCACGGAATCCGCCCCATTGGTGCCGATGGAAACATTCAGGTTAAATTCAAAAACATCAAATCACAAATGATCGTAGAAGTAGAGGACAATGGTGTGGGAATTGACGCATCAAAAACAGCAAGCGAAAAGGGAAAAGGACATGATTCAATGGCCATAAAAATCACACGCGAACGCCTTGAAATGCTGAGACGTGATTCAGGCGGCCGAACCGGCCTTTCAATCGTGGACAAAAAACAAACAAATCCATTTGACCGGGGTACATTAGTGCGTATATTTTTGCCGGTAGTAATAATAAATGAAAATAAGAGCCCAGATAAATCAAAAACAAAACCCGTAAAATACGAGACAGTGACACCGTAAGTAAGATTACAAATCAATATTTATCTGAAATGAAAAAAATACTGATTGTTGAAGATGATTTGGTCATGCAAAGAATTATCGAGGGAGTTATCCGGCACCATTTCCCCGAATTTGAATTATTGAAAAGTGTGGTTAGTGTGGCATCGGCCCAGGAGGCGATTCGTGATTTCGAACCGGATCTGGTATTATTGGACATTATTCTGCCCGATGGAACCGCGTTTGACTTGTTACGTGCAATTGAGATGTATCATTTTGAGGTAGTGTTTATGTCGGAACATGATGATTACATGCAGGAAGCCATCCGTTTTTCATCGGTCAGTTTTGTATCCAAACCATTTGATGTTTCTGATCTGGTTCTGGCCATTGATAAAGCCTGCGACGCCATCAGTGAAAGTGAGAATCAGCATAAAATAGAGATACTGCTATCAAATACAGTTTTGCCGGCTTCTGACCGGATGGTTGTTTTTCCGACAGTGGATACAACACATGCCGTTTCTCTTTCTACAATTCTTTACGGGGAAGCCATTCCGGGGGGGTGCATTATGCACATAGAAACGGGAAAAGACATCTTTATACCCAGACCTTTGCGCAGATATGAGCAGCTATTTTCCAACTATGCATTTTTCAGATGCCACCCACTCTTTGTTGTTAATTTGCGACAGATTGAAAGTGTGGATGAATTCACTGCAAGTCTGTATCTTCTTGACGGCACCCAAATTCCTCTTGAACCACGAAAATATGAGTTGCTGAAACAACGTCATCAGGATGTTACTTTGTAATATCCTTCTTTTGATTCTATTTAAGGCCTGCTGAAAAAATCAGCAGGCCCACTATTTAAATTCAATAATCAAAAAGGCTTGAATCCAATGATCTCGCGAACTTCCCGGACTGTTTTGGCCGCGCTTTCATGTGCTTTCTCTTTTCCCATTGTTGCTACTTTTCGCAGGTAGGCATCATCTGCTGAAATGGAATTTATTTTTTCCCTGATGGGAGTTGTAAAAAGGATAATGTCTTCAGCCAGTTTTTTCTTCAGATCCCCATAGCGAATGGTGCACTTTGCATAATCGTCCTTAAATTGCTGAAGTACTCCCTGCTCAGATACCACCTGCATAATGGTGAAGAGGTTTTGTATGGGCTCGCTAATGGGTGAATTGGGCTCAAC
>JBEPWN010000596.1:0-1693 GCA_041642395.1 Marinilabilia sp.
CCTGTATAAACAGCCACTTTACCTCCGGGCATTGCCCAGGCATTGGCCTCGGGGCTTTCGATGGTGCTAAACTCCCATTGATAGCCTTCCAGTATCTCGGGGTGGCCCTGTTGGGTATAGTATTGTGTAACAGCATCAGCAATCTGCCTTCCCACTCTTTGTACCATGGCGGCATCCTTGTTGGTTGCAGGATTCAACACCTTATGCTCTGAAAGGAACTGTTCGTACTGATCTACAGCCATCATTTGTAATTGGGACTCACTAACCAAATTGAGCTGTTTACGGCCTGTAATTAAATTTCTGGTGCATCCTGTTATCAGAAGAACCAACAACAGTAAATGGATAGACTTTTTCATTTTTTATTGAATAGTTTATTAATGGGTGAAATGATTTGTGTAACTATGGGGATTATGCGCTAATTCTTTTTTTAGGGAATCATGACAAATCGTGCAAAAAGTAACGTAGTTCAACAGTCGACTTCCCTATTTTATAGGCTGGAATGTAGAAGTTGTTGCCTTTATATATACCAGTGTGAGCTTCGGTTTTTACCTTTTTCTGCTCCGGGGGCAGTATGATTATGACGATGGTGGGCAATAATGGTATGTATATCCTGTTTTGTTTTTTCCAGTAAGCTCAGAATTCTTTCATATTTTTCTTGTCTGTTTTGTTGTGCTTGATAGGAGTCGTGTTGATTTTTATCGCTTATCTGCTCTTTTTCCTTTTTTCTCTTTGTTTCCATGGGTGCATGAAATTTGATGATTGGCCCTTAATAATTTCTCATTTTACCGATTGCGCTGGTGAGTGAAGTTTTGATTTTTTCCAGCGCTCCTTTGACAGCTTTCTCATGGTCTCCGGCATGGCTGGTAACGGCGATGGGCTGCATATTATCCATACGTACTTCGATGAGGCACCGCTTGTCGTTGTCCGTTTCCCGCTTTAAGGTTTCATCCGACAGATGAACTTCTACACGGGTTACATGATCCTGAAACCTTTTTAAGGATTCGCTTACAGTTGTTTTTAAGGATGTATTGAAGGCCTCATCCAGCTTAACTGTTCTGTCTGAATTGATTTGAATTTGCATAAAACAATGAGTTTATTTGACTACTTGTAAAGAAGATATTATATTTACGATGTGTTGCAATTATAACGCGTTATATGTAAATTAGGCAAGTTTAAAGGTAATATATTTCGGTTTATGATATTTACATAATCCACGAAAATATTTACATGATTTGGCAATTCTGAGCTGTATTGCCCCAACATCAACTACATAATTACAACTATTGCGATGGTACTTAAACAACCACTTCCTGGTTTATGTGCCCTAAATCCTGAAATTTATGCTTTAATAATATGGTTCAAAAGCTATGCTTATTTGGTGAACAATGATCAATCATTAATATGGTGCTATGGGAAGATGATTTATCCCTATGTAAAGGTCCTGAAGTTGTCCCATTATTGTTTACATAATTCTGTCAAATTGTTACATTATTCAGGTATTATTGTTGGGATTGGTGTGAAAAAAAAGGTTCTGCAGTATAGCAGAACCTAACAAAACAAAAACAACAGAAACAAATATTATTTTGATTCAGAAATCTCAGGTGCGATCGAGATAATAGATTCCACTTCAGGCTCATCAACTTCTCTTTCTGGTTTGATATAGCGTGTTATATCGATAGGGGTAATCAGAGCA
>JBEPWN010000597.1:0-1683 GCA_041642395.1 Marinilabilia sp.
TTAAAATAATTGACCGTCTGGATATCAATTGGAATGCTAAGTGAATAGGTGGAATCTCTGAACGTAAATTCTAAATTTCTTTGTTTTTGTTCTTGCTGCAATACAGGGAGTTGATTGAAAAGAAGATTAAGAGGCTTTTCCTTCTTTTGGGCATGTTTACCTTTATAGGTGTAGAATTTTTTTGGCAGCTTAGGATGATTGTCGCTTAATTGGATGTCGTAATATTTAGTCCCATTCATGGTTAATGACTTTCGGAAAACATGAGGAGTAGCCTTAACTAACAGATAAACCTTTTGGTTTTTATAAGCTACTTTGGTGCCAAATCCAGACTGGGTTAGCATAAACCATGTAAACAGCGTAGACTCATTGGTTTCTGCCCCATAAATCTGATTGCCGATCTTATGTAACAGCTGAGCGTATCCAAAGTCATTCAATGATAGCTGCCTACGCACTTGCTGAATCTGATCCAAGAAAGAAGGGTAATCTTTAGTACTGAGATGCTTCCAAAACTCTGCAATAGCGTTTTTATTTACAGACTTGCCCAATTTTTTTTCATATGCCGCATAATATTTATAGCTGATGGGTATACCAAAATATTGCAACTGCTTAGAATGGATTTCGGCCTTTTCAATAGTTGGTTTAAAATCTGTGGAAATACCTTTAGAAGGGTTAAGAGGCCCAGATTTAAGCTTAACTTCCTGATCTGATTCGGTTTTTGGTTGTTTATCGTCCTGCGATTCTGAGGTAGAAACTGACTTTTTATCCTTCAGTTGATCAGTTTCTGAAGTTGTTTGGTTATTTTTTGGGCGCTCGTTTTTTGATTTGGATTCGCTTCCATCCTTTGGTTTCTCAGGCTCTGGACCTGTGAAAACCGGTTCTTCTATAACCGGAATATTTTCAAGCTTAGGTTTTTCGTAAAAGTTGGGGGTGTTTTCTGATTGGTAATCCTCCCATTCTTTTTGGAGCATTTCATAGAATTCCCTGTCGTACTCATTTTGAAACTCTTGAAATTCCTGGAGATAATTTTTTTTCCATTCCTCAAAATCCTGAGCCTGTACATTATCAAATGAGAAGCCCACTATAATCATTACAGAGGCTAATACAGAATAAAAAATATGTTTAGAATTAGATTTAACCATAGGTTTTAGTCTCTCAAGTTAGATGAATCATTTTAGTAAATGGTAACATCAAAGTCTTAGAGTTACAAGTATTGAAGTAATGGGTGTGATTCTTACCCTCCCCAATTGATTATTTATTTGGATTCTTGCAAGAGATAATATTAATATTTGAAATCTTATCTGAAAAATAACATGTTCTAATGTGAAAAATATTACGGGATAAAACATAAAAACTTAAGAGAGTCAACTTATGACCATTTCAAGAATTATATTTACTACTATAATTACAGTATTTCTTTTTTGGGGTTGTGGCCCCTCGCAAAGTGTTCAACGAGTGGATCCGAATTCACAATCAGACCTATCGGGGAAATGGAATGATACAGATGCACGCATGGTGGCAGAGGATATGACTTCTGATATCCTATCGGCGGCATGGTTACAAAATGTAGAATCGCCGGTGTTAATTGTAGGAAATATCAGGAATAGTACCACCGAGCATATACGCACGGATATTTTTATCAAGGAAATGGAGCGGGCTATTGTAAATAGTCAACAAGTAGAAATT
>JBEPWN010000598.1:0-1673 GCA_041642395.1 Marinilabilia sp.
CGATTTTAGTTTCAACAAAATTTGGCCGGTACTCCAGTCAATGGTTTTAATTACGTCGCCATACAAACCGCCTTTCGATTTTCCCCTGAATTCTTTGGAGGTACTCACCGGTAGATGTGGCATACTGTAGGCCAGATAAAGAAAAAAAGGATTTTCATGGCTGGTTTCAATGAATTCCAGCGCTTTTTGTGTATTGTTTTTTGTAAGGTCGTCCTGGTCCCAGCCAATTTCTTTCACCGGCTTGTCATCTTCATAAAGAAAAAGCTTGTCTTCTTTCGTCAGCCAGGGGCACCAGGGTAAAATCATATCGTTGCTGTACGGAAGACCATAAAACGAGTCGAAACCACGATTGGTGATGTTTTAACTTTTTATACAAGTTCAATCGTTCCAAAATAATCAGGACGGTGAAAATCCGGTTTTTCTATTGATATGGGACTCCATGAGACAAAGTGTGGTTCCGGTGTTTTGTCTCCACATTTATAAAAGTTGCCGGTAAACTGCATGCCGGGGGTGAATTTTAATCCGCGATGTGCCGTAAATGTTGACACAGGAGTTACCATTGTCAGTTGATATTCGAAAGTGCCGCTTTGCGGTTGAATGATTTTTTGTTCCAGGGTTGATTTTTTTTCTACGGCATTTATGACCTTGTCCGATAAGCGGATTCTTTTCTCATTCCTTTTCCCCCATCCTATGAGTTGTGTGCCTATACAGTTGGTTTCCATATTGTAGTAGCCACTTTCATCAAATGCGCAGAAAAATTCACAACAACTGTCTTCCCAAACGTTTCCATTGTTCTTGGTTTCCAAAGCTCTTATATGCTCTTCCCGAACATAGTATTTCAGATAGAGATGGTTCATATCATATCCCATTGCAAATTTTACCTTCGGGAGGTAAGGGAATGTCTCCCAGTTGATCGTTGCTATTTCAGCTTTGCTGCACTCATTGTCCAGTATGGCTGATACTTTTTCAAGCGTTGGCTCGGGTATGTTGAGTTGTGGTACACGTAATTTCTTGCTTGTCATTGCTGAATTTTAAATTATGGGACCCAATGAACCGATAACGATTTTATAAAGTCCTTGTCTGAAAACTTATATTACTTGATCCTGCTTTTTGGAAATCTCCGGCCTGGGTTAAGAGAAGATGTGGAATTTGTTGGTGAGCTACCCACTTCGTTTATTTTTCCGGCGACTATTGCCTGGGCAATCGGACCAAAGAAAGTTAATGATCGAATCATCATCTGACATCTGATCTGCTTGTCCCAGGCACTTGAGGTTCTCGGGGGTTCCCGGATTAATAATTAATTTTTCTGTCACTTAGTAATTTTCATCTGCTGTCAGCAACAATTTTTTGCATTTGATCCCAGTTTTGCTCCATACTTTGCAAAAGTTTAATTTGAGCTCTTGCTCGCACAAGATTGTGATCCGGACTGTTTGTTTTGTAATAGTTGTCTCCGTCAATGTAATCATCCAAAAACCTTACTGCCTGCTCGTAAGTCAGAAGTTTAGCACCAAAGGCCAGCGTATCCTTTTCTGCGGGAGTAAGAATATCTTTGGTCTCTTCCAGGAAACCTTTGATAAACCCTTCGTATAGCTCCATGTCAATACTTACATTGTCGAGGTTGGGGTCGTCTTCTTTCCCCGTATTGGCTCCATTGCGGATGGCATCGCCAATAT
>JBEPWN010000599.1:0-1668 GCA_041642395.1 Marinilabilia sp.
AACTAAATCTATATCCTGATCCATTACTCCGCCTTCATTTTGATTTGGCCTTTTCCCAGTGCAGGAAGATGTAAGCAAAAAACAGGATGAAATAATAATGTTAATTACAGTTAATTTAATTTTTATCATCTGCTTTCAACTTAATCAATTTTTCATCCTTTTTCAAATAAGAGATCACTTTATCCAGAATTCCATTGATAAAAAGTCCGCTTTTGGGTGTTGAGTAATGTTTGGCAATCTCTATATACTCGTTGAGTGTTACATTAACCGGTATCTCAGGGAACTCCATAACCTCAGCAATAGCAATTTGCATAAGCACAATATCGAGATAGGCAACACGATCAAGATCCCAGTTGCGGGAAAATTTCCGGATCAGATCCTGGTAATCACGGTTATTTACAATTGCTTTACGAAGGAGAGTTTTCACAAATTCCTTATCTTCCTCGTCTTTATATTCCATTTGAAGGGGCTGATCTTCTCCATTTTCCTCTTTAAACTCTTTCAGAGTCTTAACCACTATGCTCACCACAAATTCAGCTTCATCGTTCCAGAAGATACTTTGCTCCTCAATAAGTGCATAAAGAGGCAAATGCTGACCAATAACCTTTTCATAAAGTTTAGAAATAAATTTACGATCAGCAGCATATGAATCTTCTTCGGCTTCCATGTATTGGCGGAAAAAATCAGATTCAATAATCGTTTTGTATATATCTCTCACATATTGTTCGTTGTTCTTCCACGATAATCCGGTAGCATCTATATACTTTAGCAACTGCTTATTGTTATTCAGCTGCTGAATAACCCGGTTATTTAAAAGTTTACGATTTGGATGCAAATCTTCATATGAAGGTCTTTTCTTATTTAAACCGTTTTCGATACGCTTTTCTGCATAATCCCGTACCTCCAAAATCAACAGAAGGAGTTGATGGTAAAGTTCATGTGATTTGGAAATGCTGTGAAACAATCCCTTTTCGGTTTGATGAATCGTGGCGTCACCGCCTCTAAAATGACAATAAACCGCTTGCATCACTTTCACTCGGAGCAATCTTCTACTTAGCATTCGTTAAAGAACTTTTGTTACTTGAGATAATTATTCATCGACAAAAATAGGTGTTTTTTTATTTTACACAAGGATAGTGAAGGCAAAATAGTAAAGGATGTAGTTAATCGTGACCCATAATAAACAAAGGCAAAGAAATCCGGCAGTTGTTACTCAAAGGGTTTCAAGCATTCAGGTGCCATTTCAAATTTATTATTATATGTGGACAATTCCATTCCGCCTGGTAAAAAACGTTCAGAGTTAATAATTGAAATATTTCGACGAAAAATCACTTCTGCCGTTAAAGAGTTTAAAATTTAGATTAATTTTGTAAACAATCTTTGGTTAATTCAAAAAATTATTGCCATTTTTGACGGGTAGAAACACAATGTTTTCTTACGCAAAAAAATTTATTTAACGATGGAAGGATTTGACAAAAAAGATGGTATTGAAAAAAAGAGAGATGACAGAGACGACATCTTTTCGAAAGCGGTTAGAGCCGGGAAACGCACTTATTTTTTTGATGTTAAGGCTACACGGAAAAATGATTATTACCTGACTATTACTGAAAGCAAGAAACGTTTTGATGACGATGGACGTTTTCATTTTGAAAAACACAAGCTCTTTTT
>JBEPWN010000600.1:0-1662 GCA_041642395.1 Marinilabilia sp.
GCTCCGGGTTCATCTTAAGCATCCACTGCAACCCCCATTTGATCTCATCAAGAATATCGGGAACATCATTTGATCCTTTATGCCCGTCTGCATCATATTTATCGGCATAAACTCCCGGATAATTCTGGTAGGCAAACATCATCTGAAACAATGTGTTTATTGAGGTCGTGGAATATTGAAGATAATCTGTTGCATCGTGCCAGCCCCCGGTAACATCTGTGAATTCCCCGGAGCGGGAGGGATGATCCACAATGAGACCGTCATGAAGATGGCACGAATCTTTTAAATAAGGATTATAACCGCAGCGTTGCTGTCTGAGATAATTCAGTAAAAAATCAGCCATGCCGTCATAAACATCATCATGAATTCTGAACTTTGGCGAAAAAACATCTCCCACCTTCAAATAATAGCCTCCTTCTGCAGTAAATTCCGAAAAGTCAAGGCGGCAGGCCACTGCCATACCCCATGTTTCAGCATTTTTTTTCTCAGCCGGGCCAATAAAAACCGCCTTACCGGTCAGGACATCGTGAATGGTAAATTTTTTCACATTTACATCTTCATCCGACAAAAAAACCGCCACCTTTATTGATTGCGGCTGATAGCCTGACTGATTAATACGTATGGCATGATTTCCGGCTAACAAATTAACCCCTGTTAATAGAAGCGCTCCGGTAAACCAACAAATCAACTTCGTTTTCATAGGTTAAAATTAGAATGCTGAAGATAACAGGAATAAAAAAAAAATCAATGCCGCAGCTTATGTTTTGTAAATCTTTTTTAACTCAGCCCCGGGGAAATAATGACTTAATATTTGTTTATATGTGTATCCCTTTTCACCCATAACGGCAGCCCCAATCTGACACAAACCAACACCATGCCCCCACCCGGCACCGGTTAACACAATTTTTTGAGGAACGTCGTCGTGAAAATCCAGATGATCAACAACAAATGCCGAACTGTACAGGTGCGACTCCGACAGCCATTTCCTGATTTCAAGCTCCTTTCCAACGGTTACCGTTCTTTTGGTTCCATGAATTTTAAGTTTGATTAGCCTTCCCGAATGACCGCGCTTAACAGGTTCAAGTTTTAAAATCTGCCCGAAATCGATTCCCGATCGTTTTTTTATAATATCTGCCAGATCATGTTGACTGTATTCCCTTTTCCACCTGTAAAAATCAACTGTATGCTGATCGAAATCAGGCAGCACCTGCGCTAACACCTCCTTATCATCCGTGTTGCAAAAAGCATGGGGCAAAGTTCGAATCCAGACATCTGCTTCTTCATTCCTCCGCAGGTCGACACAAGTGGTATCGCCAAATTCTGAATCAACAACTTTGGTAAGATAGGAATGCCTGACCGGTTCCCACACGTTATCAAAATTTTCGGAAATACCACCGCAACATTTTGAAAACCGGGCATCACAAATTTCATCTTTACTGGTAAGCACTTCGCCCCATGTCTCTTCCACTGCACGTAATGCATTTTCTGAGAATATCTTTGATATCCCCTGATACCTCTGGCAATGGTCGTCGGCACAAACATCAAAATTCAGATGGTCTTCCCGATCGTACCACCTTAGAATTTCATCATCGCTTTCATAAGAGGTGCGGTACATGCCTCCCCCGGCCTTTATATTCTTTGTCTTTTCAATCTGCGCCAGCA
>JBEPWN010000601.1:0-1659 GCA_041642395.1 Marinilabilia sp.
AATTAGATATGACTTCCACAGTAAGTGACTCATTGCAGGCATTGATTGGAATGCACCATATTCAGATGAAAAACGATTCGGTGATCAAACACAAAAAAAATGTCATGATCGATGCATCCGCGATTGCGAAAGGATATGCAGTGGACGTGGCAGCTGAGATCCTGAATAGACTTGGATGTGAAAACTACATGGTGGAAATAGGCGGTGAAGTTGCAACCAGGGGTCAAAACCCACGAGACCAAAACTGGCGAATAGGTATTGACAGACCAATTGACGACCCTACGGCATCAAAACGGGAACTTCAGCTAATTGTGGAATTATCTGGTCAGTCACTGGCTACAAGTGGAAATTACAGGCAGTTTTATATCGATAAGCAAACCGGAAAAAAATACGCTCACACCATAAATCCGGCTACAGGAAAACCTGTGAAACATTCTCTTTTAAGCGCATCAATTGTTACCGGGGATTGCATGACTGCCGATGCTTATGCAACAGCCTGCATGGTAATGGGAATGGTAAAAAGCATGGATTTAATGAAGAAACACCCTAACATGGAAGGTTGCTTTATTTATGACTCGAAAGAAGGCATACAAATTGCCTACTCAGAAGGATTTAAAAAATATATTGCAAAATAGATTATCAGTGATGTCCCTTATTCAATACTCCGTTAAGCTTTTACAAGTGTCTGATAATAAATACTTTGAAAAACTACAATAAATGCCTGCAACTCTTTAGTAATAAAAGCTTTGCGCCTTTCAGAATCCGTAGCTTCAGCAAAGGATTACTCTGCGTTTAAGCTTTTTTAACGGACTATTGTTAATCAATAGAAATATATTACTTTTTTATTAATTCATCTGTTACACAATTATTATCGGTGTGACAACCACATGATCCTCCACCCCCATCGCAAGTTGTGAGCGTTGCATCCTTGTCAAAAAAGTTTTTCAACGCAAGTCCTGCAAAAGCAAGTCCCAATAAAAGAATTGCCAGTCCTACCAGTACCAAAATAGAATTCATATCTAACCTCTCTTTTTTATTCAAACAATTTATGATGCATTTGGTTTGCCGATGAATCACAAAAACTCAAAACTTAACCGTTGTTCTGTCATCCCGATCCTTCGGGATTAGGTTAAGATTTAAGATAAATCGTATCCCAAAGATTCTGAATTAAAAACCTGCATTTTTAACACAAAAAACATTTTAAGCATAAACCACTAATTCAAAGGTTTTACAAAAAAAGTTAACGGACTATTGTTCTGCGAAATCTGTACAAAAATAATATTTTGGAATTTCGGATGCAAACATCTTTATATATTATTTTCGAGAAACAATAAAATAATGCATGAGTTAAACCAGCTATCACTCCGTTATTCTAGTTCAGATGTGATGGCCCGCCGGTAATACCCTTCAGGGGATCAGGAGGTGCGGACAGGAGCTTGCGTTTTACTTCTTCATCGTGGCCTCATCCTTAACCAAAGGATGAAAGCCTGATGCTATTTCAGACAAGAGTAACGTCCCTAAGAAAGAAAGTTCCGGGAAAGAAATGATCACCCTTATGACAGAGTATCACGCAAAATAGACCGCTTATCCTTATTGGCTATTCTGTCCTGAGTTGAAGCACAGTGGATGCCCTTGCGCGCCATATTTCGATTGCCGCCA
>JBEPWN010000602.1:0-1652 GCA_041642395.1 Marinilabilia sp.
AAAAATCAATTCAATTTTGACGATTTTCTGGGACAGATCAAGCAGATCAAGAAAATGGGTAATCTGAAAGACCTGGCTGGCATGATACCCGGCATGGGTAAGATGCTCAAAAATGTTGACCTTGATGATGATGCCTTTAAGGGTGTGGAAGCCATTATTTCGTCTATGACCCCTGAAGAACGCGATCAACCCGGACTCATAAACGGAAGCCGCAGGAAACGTATTGCCTCGGGCAGCGGAACTTCTATTCAGGAGGTAAACAGACTGATGAAACAGTTTGAGGACACCCGGAAAGCCATGCGAATGATGACACAGGGTAAAAACCTATCGAAAATGATGAATAATCTTCCCATGGGGAAATAAAATAGTTGGAAAAGGAGAAGCTGCGCAACGTGACTTCTCCTTTTTTGTTAAAAAATCAATTGTTATGCAACTACTCGACGGAAAAGCAACATCGCGCAGCATCAAAGAAGAGATTGCTGAAGAAGTAAAAATAATGAAGTCTGCCGGACTCAGAGAACCACACCTGGTGGCTGTTTTGGTTGGACACGATGGTGGGAGTGAAAGTTATGTTTCCTACAAAATAAAAGATTGTGAAGAAGTGGGCTTTAAGTCGTCTCTTATTCGTTATGAGGATGATGTAACGGAAGATGAGCTCTTGAAGTGCGTGCATGACCTGAACACTGATAAAGGGGTGGATGGTTTTATTGTTCAGCTGCCTTTGCCAAAGCACATTTCGGAAGAAAAAGTGACACTTGCCATTGATCCTGACAAAGACGTGGATGGTTTTCATCCCCAGAATGTGGGAAAAATGGCCATGGGACTTCCTGCTTTTGTGTCGGCAACGCCACAGGGAATTGTGGAACTGATCAAACGTTATAATATTGAAACATCAGGCAAACATGTGGTTGTATTGGGGCGCAGCAATATTGTAGGTCGCCCTATGAGCATTCTTCTTTCGCTTAAAAGTGAACCCGGCAATGCTACAGTAACAGTTTGTCACAGCCGCACGCAAAATCTGAAAGAAATTTGCCGTCAGGCGGATATTTTAATTGCCGCCCTTGGCAGCCCGCATTTTGTGACTGGTGAAATGGTTAAAGAGGGTGCAGTGGTAATTGATGTTGGTACCACCCGCCTGCCGTCTGATAAAACCAAATCGGGTTTTAAATTAACCGGTGATGTGGTGTTTGATGAGGTGGCACCAAAATGTAGTTTCATCACCCCCGTACCCGGTGGTGTAGGACCAATGACGCGGGCATCATTATTAATCAATACGTTGAAGGCGGCGAAAATGTAATGTAATGGGGGCAACATGTTGCCCCCATTACATTATATTTTATCGACTGATCCGCCAAATGTTTCTTTAACTTCAATTTTGGCAGGTTCGCCCAGATATTCTACCGTGCCACCTGTTCCGGCTCTTGCATCCAGATGCTCGGTCACGTTAACCGTGACTACACCACCTGTGTTAGCGGTTGCAAAAGCTTTTTTAGTTTCCAGATTTTGGCCTTGAAATTTACCTCCTGTAGTGGCTTTGGCTTCTACTATATTGGCATATCCATCTAAGGTAATTCTGGCAGCCGATACACTGGCGTCTATTTTATCCACATCCACATTAATGTCGATTACACCATCCATTCCGGATTCAAGTA
>JBEPWN010000603.1:0-1651 GCA_041642395.1 Marinilabilia sp.
CCCCCAATTTCCAGAAAACATCCGCCAATACCAGGTAAGGTCTTACATCGCTTCTATCAATTTCGCTGGCTGAAGTAAGCGTTTGAATTGCCTGATCGTAATCCCCCTTTGCCAGGTATAAATCTCCAAGCAAAAGATAAATCTCTAATTTTGAGCCGAAAAGTGATAACGCATCCTGCAATATTGAATGCCCATTATCATATTCCTTTTGCCTGAGATAAAATTGAGCCATTGGTTCATAATAAAGAATATCTTTCGGATTTATTAACATAGCCCGTTCAAAATATGCTTTGGCCTGCGAAGGATAACCGTTTGTTTCATAGAAATTTGCCAGAGCGATATTCAATTGGGGTGAATGTTGATTTTCAAGAATTGCAACTTTTAATATCTTCTCTGCGCTTTCATAATTGCCATTAATCAATTCGATTTTAGATTTTCCGACAAGAGCAGAAATCAATCCAGGGTCTATTTCAAGGGCATCATCAAAATATTGGTCTGCAATTTCCAGATCACCTTGATTTAGATAAAATTCTGCCAGAGTATTTAATCCGATGACACTTTTAGGAAATTCCTTAACAGTCTCCTGGAGTGTCGTTAATGCCTGCTCCCAATGCCCCTGTTTTTGATACAACTCACTCAATACAAGATAATTTTGTATCGAAACATCTTCTAAACCAAGCGAAACCTGCAGCAAATGTTCTGCTTGATCATAATGAGCCTGACTCATTGAGAAAGTTCCGGCATTTAAGTACGCTTCGGCAGATTCTGTGTTTTCCTGAACCAATTTGCTAAATAAGGCATAAAGTTTATACTGGTCGTTCTCCTCTTCTGCCATCAATTGAGCCAGCGCTGCGTAAGCATAGACTTTATCTGTTTCTTTACTGATCACTTGCTCATATAAAGTTTTCGCTTCTTCTATCCTGCCCTGCAATCTATAGGTCTGTGCTAATTTGGTCACAGCAAGATCTGAATCCGGCGATAACGCGTAAGCCGCTTCCTCAAGGGAAATCGCCTCATCAATGCGACCCTGCTCCCTGTAAATTTCAGCGAGTTTGATCTTGGCAAAAATGGAAGTTTCATCGATCTCATTGGCCATTAAAAAAACTTTCTCTGCCTGATCTAATTCGCCCATTTTCTGGTAGGCGATTCCCAAACCGCGCAATGCTTCAATATTATTTTGATCAACTTCCAAAACCGCAGAATAATCATGAATTGCTTTTTCAAAATCCATTTGGGAAGAAAGCAGTTCTCCCCTTGCCAAATATCCTGCAGTATTAGTAGGTTCCAAGCCAATGGCCAACTCAATTTCTCTTGAAGCCTCTTCAACATTCCCCTGATGCAAGTGTGATTCTGCAAGGAGCAAGTGAGGCCATGCTTCCAAAGGGTTTAATCGGACAATTTGAACCAGGTGATTGGTTTCCAAATCGTATTCAGTTAGCATCATATAAACGATACTCAGCCCGATATGTGCTGAGAGGGACTCGGGGTCAAAATATAAGACTTGATCAAAAACAGATTGAGCAACCTCAAATTGACGATCAGCCAAAAGAATGAATCCCTGGGCAGATCGAATTGCAGCGCTTTTGGGTTGGACATTAAGGTTAAAATCCAGTTCATCCAGTGCAGACTCTAAATTCCCATTAGCGAACAA
>JBEPWN010000604.1:0-1637 GCA_041642395.1 Marinilabilia sp.
TGTCCAGCTCTAATTGGTTGACAGCGATTAGTAGTATTATATTCCGGTTATGATTGGGATGTTTTTTTCGGGCTGAAAGTCCGGCTTAATTCAGCCCAACGCAACGCGTTGGGCTTTTTTGCAAATTTGTGTTGTCGCCCTGTAAGGGCAGCTTAATAGGCCGTTAAGTTAAGTTGGGCCTTCAGCCCGCTTGTAAAAAAACCTCTCAATATATCCCGGGGCGCTGCCCGGGCTGAATTAAATTAGCCTTTCAGGCTGTATTTACTGAGCTTGCCAATTTTATTTAGTATCATATTTAAAGTCGTAAAGTAGAACTAATAGTTTTACTATTAAATATAAGTTGTGTTTATTCATCAAATTGAAGTATAATCTCATTTGAAATCAGAGAAACTACATTTTTATTGTATTTTTGTGCAGGCTCTTTTGGGAGCTTTTTTTTTTGATAGTACCAAGTATATAGTTTCAAATGGAAAATAGAATCATTGGACTCGCTGCCGATCATGCCGGCTATGAAATGAAAGAAATGGTAAAAACCTATCTCAAAGAGAAAGGTTATGAGGTAAAGGATTTCGGAGCTCATTCTCCCGAGCGCTCTGATTTTCCGGACTTTGCTCATCCAATGGGAAATGCTGTCTCTAAGGGTGAAATAAAAACTGCAATGTCATTTTGTGGGAGCGGTAATGGTATAAATATCGCTATGAACCGTCACAAGGGAGTGCGTTCGGCATATTGCTGGAATCCGGAGATTGCCCGCCTGGCCCGTCAACATAACAATGCCAATGTATGTGCAATTCCGGCCCGCTTTCTGGAACCTGAAACTGTCCGTGAAATAATTGATGCTTTTCTGACTGCTGATTTTGAAGGGGGCAGACATCAGCGAAGGGTTGATAAGATTGATAGGGATTAGGCTATTAGGTAAGTAGGTGATTAGGCTAGTAGGCAAGTAGACAAGAAGAAACAAGAAACCAGAAACCCCCTCTAAAGGTTAAAGTTGAGATTAAGGTTAAAGTAAAAAACAAGGAAATCGAAACAAGAAACTCAAATCTTCGGTGAAACTCTGTGCTTAACTCTGTGTAACTTTTTTGTCACCAAAACCAGAAACCAGAAACCAGAAACCAGAAAACTTGGAACCCAAAACCCTGAACTCTAAAACCCAAAACCCTGAACTCAAAACTCTAAACCCATCTAAGGCACCCCAACCCTTTCTTCAACAACGGCTGAAACCTGAAATATTCCCAGTGCACCATTTCTGATATTGCCGGTTACCGGAACGCCTCCAGGTGGGGTGAATGGCGAATGACTTATCCTGTTTTTCTCTGCTGCCTGAATAAAATCATAATATTCCCGGCTTATTGATAATACAAAAACATTAATGCTGTCGCCTGGCTCTGCTTCAATGTTCCCAAACAGCATGGCATCTTCCAGCCAGGTGTTATTTGTAAGTTGATCGGTATAATGCGACCACCTGCTTATTGAATCGTATAACACTTCATTAACTGCGTATTTGAATATGAAACGCTCCTCCTCTTCTTCGTTGTCTTTTACCCAGCCGGTTACTTCATAGATTTCTGCATCTTCTTCTTCCCATCTGTCGGGTTGCACTTGGAGTGAATGCATGTTTACGCCAGGTCTCATGG
>JBEPWN010000605.1:0-1635 GCA_041642395.1 Marinilabilia sp.
TTTGTTTTTTTGTCTTTGGTCACATTTTTCAGCAGAAATTTCCGGATTCTCGGATTATCAATTTTTTCTGCCAGCAAATCATCAACATCCTCTCTCTTTTTAACTTCTGAAAAATCCACTT
Organism: Marinilabilia sp.; assembly: GCA_041642395.1. GTDB lineage: Bacteria > Bacteroidota > Bacteroidia > Bacteroidales > Marinilabiliaceae > Marinilabilia. Next base: position 122 of record JBEPWN010000605.1, read on the forward strand.
CCTGCATGGCCAGTAAAATATTCTGGTGCAAATGAAACTGGCTGTTTTCCTTATTTTGCAGGTAATCTTTTGGGGAGATATCGGCAATCACCAGCTTTTCAACTTTTTCCGGGTAATCGGCGGCAAACCACATGGCTACTTTTCCGCCCATACTGTGACCCAGAATTACGGCTTTTTCAATTTCGTGCTTTTCGAAAAAATCCGCCAAATCGGCCTTCATATCGTTGTATGAGTTCTCTTCGGCAAAACCCGAGCGGCCGTGGTTGCGCAGGTCGATGGCATAAACCGTGTAACGTTCTCCCAGTTTTTTACTGATGTTCAGCCAGTTGTCAGACGACCCATATAATCCGTGTATGATTACAAGCGCCGGTCCGCTTCCTTCTTTTCGGTAATATAATTCCATTATCTAAGGCATTCAAGGTATTTCTGAATCGTTTTTTCCAGCCCCAGGTAAATCGCATCGGAGATTAATGCATGGCCGATGGATACTTCATCCAGGTTTGGGATGCGATTGTAAAGGTAATGGAGGTTTTCAAGGCTAAGATCATGTCCGGCGTTAACCTCCAGACCAACGTTATCAGCTATTTTTGCCGCTTCCACGAATGGTTCCACCGCTTTCACACGGTCGATAGCGTAAAGCCGTGCGTAAGGTTCGGTATACAATTCAATTCTGTCTGCTTTAACTTCGGCTGCCCCTTCTATCGCTACGGGATCAGGATCAACAAAAACAGAGGATCGTATTCCGCTTTCCCGAAGCAGTGAAATTACATCTTTTAGAAAACTGAGATGTTTCCAGGTATCCCATCCATGATCGCTGGTAAGCTGATCGTGTGTATCGGGCACCAGTGTCACCTGTTCCGGACGAACCTCCTGTACCATTTTCAAAAAATCTTTTCCGGGATATCCTTCAATGTTAAATTCCGTGGTAATCACGGTTTTAATTTCATAAACATCTTTTCGGGTAACATGGCGCTCATCGGGGCGTGGATGAACTGTAATTCCTTGGGCACCAAATCTTTGGCAGTTTATTGCTGCTTCCTTAACATTTGGAATATTACCTCCGCGAGAGTTTCGTAGTGTTGCTATTTTGTTTATATTTACACTTAGTCTGGTCATAAATAAATAGTCTGGTCATAAATAAAAAAAAATTGATTGCGCAAGTTACAATTTTTCATTCTTAAACATTAAAAAATAAAACGATTTGCTGGCAGAAAGTTTAATATCAGATGTTATTCCTTCCATAAAAACAACAGATAATGGTCAAAAGGCATTAAACTGGATGGATGTTTTCAGGGTATCGCATTTACCCGTAGTACGGAATAATGAATATCTCGGTTTAATATCAGATAAATTGGTTTATGATTTGAATATTTTAGAATCCCCAATCGAGACACAACTGGATAAATTAAATACTTCGCATGTGCATAAAGATCAGCATATCTTTGAAGTAGCAATCCTGATGTATAAATTAAAATTGAGTGTAATTGGCGTTCTCGATATCGATCATTATTACC
>JBEPWN010000606.1:0-1632 GCA_041642395.1 Marinilabilia sp.
GCCTGATTTGGCCGCAATCACATCAATTAACGCTGCCTTAGCAGTTCCTGAAGTCTGATTCAGAGCCTCGGCGATTGGTGTCAGATGTGCCTGATCAACCAGGTAAAGAAGGATTGCTTTGGCATGCCCAACATCATTTCCTGATATGAGATGCCTCATAATTTGTGGAATTGCGTTTCTTTTTTGTAAAGATGCAAGGGCGGTTAAACTTGCAACACGGATTTTTGCCGAAGGGGAAGAGAGACTTGTTTGCAGATAAGGAACAGCTGCATTATCACCTCTTTGTCCGAGCATAACAATAATATCTTCCTTAATCGCTGGATCTGAAGATCTGGCTTTACGAATCCATTTTTTTGTTGTGCGAGTGTTACCTATTTCTCTGGCAGAGGAAAGAATTGCTGTTCGATATGTTTTATCATTGTTATCAACAGCTTTTAACAGAGTCGGAGTCGCTTTATCACCGAAATGGCGCGCATATATATTCAGAGCAGCGGCATTCGTGTGAAGTAGATCGGGATCATTGTTTGATTCCATCAATTGAAAACATGCTTTCTTACAGAGTTTCAAGTGCCCATTTTCGGCAAGTTGCTGTGCATACTTAACAAATACGGCAGCTGCATTGGTCGCTTCGTATTTGAAATTTACCTGCCTGGCCGCATTGAGTAAAGTACTGTATGAGTCTGGGTTTCCTGTTGATGCCAGTGCTGCAAGAACTGCTTTTTGCAGATTTATATTATTACTGCCTTCCAGGGCAAGTATTGTAGCATGTGCTTTATTTGATTTCAGTTCCCCCAGGGCTTTGACAAGGGTTATCTGATTTTCATCCCGGGCTGAAGGCAGTGCTTCAAAGAGTGCCATTTCTGCTTCTGTGGTACCAATAGTGAGAAGCAATTGAGTGGCGGGTTCGCATAGTTTATTATCGGCAAGGTAAGTTTTGACCTTTTCGATGCTGGCTTGTTGACCAATTAAATTGAGTTGTCGGATAAAAAATGTTTGTATCTCTTTGTCATTTTTTTTATCTAAGGCCTTTATGAATTCAGCCTCTACGAAACGACGAGCTTCTTCATTTTGTAAGCCACTTGTGTACCTGGCCAAGCTGTTCAGTACAAATCGGACAGCAGTATCATCTCCTGTTCCTGGAGCAATGGTCATCCCTGTCAATCGGCTTAAAAACGGCTCACCATACGATATGATCGTCTCCATGACTCTATCCAGATGTTCCAGATCATCAGTTGGCATTAAAGCCAATACATCTGCAACTTTTGTTTCAAGTGTTCGTTGATCCTGAGCCTGTATTCCAATACTGAGGAACAGGCTTAATAAAATATATATTGATAGTATTTTTTTCATCTGTTTATATTTATTTTCATTGGTCAGATGGAACTCCCAGATAAATTTAATCATTCTTTCCTGTGCGTAAAATGCATAATTAAATATTCATGGTCGTTTCATTGAGTTGATATTTTCTGTATCCTGAGTTGTTTATATGTTGACTATTATCACTGAATGGGAAATCAGTTTTTTTGATAAAAATTAAAATGTCCAGGGTCCCCGCATAGGTTGATTGATTAATCTGTTGGCGCCCTCATCATCAATAAATCGCTGTTTGACCGGATCAAATTTCAAATTCCT
>JBEPWN010000607.1:0-1631 GCA_041642395.1 Marinilabilia sp.
GAGAGCGCAAATAAGGTTCGACGTTTTTTGCGTTTCTTTTCGTCAGTGATTTTTATATCTTCTAAAACACGCTCCATCCGACATCCTCCGTTTAGAATTTGGCAAATTACCAGTCTATTATAATCGTTTAATAACCGCTTAATTGAAATCGATTTATTTAGTGAGAAAACCCTTCCTAATGAGAAAATTGTATTTAGGTTTTTTACCTTCCAGTTCCCAAAAGAACATTATTTGGTTTACTTTATTTCCGGGAATTATTCTCCCAACGGGGTTCAAGAACCCACCGATTCAACAATATTAATCCCAACAGTGAAATCAAAGCACATAGGCCAAACAGCAGTTTGTAATCAACTTTAGCTACCTGGGTTGCCAGGATTGGAACAACTAAACCGACCAATCCCTTGGCAGTATTAGCCAAACCGGAATATGATGGGACTCGGGAAATTGTACAAAATTCCCAAACGACCAGCATCCCGGAAACAATAGCTGAGCTAAGATTCACACCAAAAAGGAAGAATATCACAAAATAAAATATTGGGGAGATCATGAACACAGAGAAAAGAAAGGATAAGAAAATTGCCCCTACACCAATCTCAATCGAAAGCTTATGGCCATACTTATCAGCCATCCAGCCTAATGCCAAATTGCCCAGAGTTTGACCAATCAACATAGATAAAGTGTAAAGACCAACGGTTGAGTCCGATACATTAAAATCCCTTATTGCACTGATTGTGAAGAAACCCGAACCCATCGTGCCTATTGTGATGATGATGCTTGTTATGATATACCTTCGAAAATTATGATCGGTTTTGAATATCTCAATAAGTGAGGCAAAATAAGTTTGGAAATCCTGCGCAGGAACTTCCTTGTTATTTACGGGTTCGCGAGTTAAGCTCAGAAAAACCCAGCTCAAAAAGATAAAAAATGCAGCAATTGAAAAATGCAATATAAAAGAAGTTGGATATACCAAAGTATTAAGTAACCAGGCGCTCATAATGGACCCAAGGATACCCATACCGTTGCCAACAAACATGGTTGTTCCCAAAAAGGATCCTCGTTTTTCTGGCGAGAAAATCTTTGCCAGCAATGTCATCCACGCTGTAGCGACTACGCCTGCCCCCATTGTGTGCCAGATCAGGCAAAAGATCAATAAAATCAACGCCAATGTAGGATTTGATTTTGCGATGATGGGGCTCAATACCATCACAAGGATTGGAAGCCTCTCAAGATAAAGCCCCCAACCAACCACAATATCTTTCATTTTGCTGCGGCTTTCAGTGATCCTGGCTGAAAACAACTGCGGTAAAAACCAGCCTGCTGCTGTTATTACACTGATCAACCCAATTGGCAGCAATGATGATGTTAGTTTACTGATAAAAAGCGGCAGGATCGTTGTAGAGGAGATAAAGCTGCTCCCAATCCAAAAAGCTGCCCCATCCAGCAAATTAACTTTGAGGTTCCATTTATAATCTTTGTTCTGTCTCTGCATTGACATAATAATTAATTACGCTTGTCTTTATTGGAGTACATTGAATGCTTTTTTAGTCGTTGTTTTCCAAAACAACAAAGATTATTATATAAGCAGAAATGGTTTTCAGGTAATCAAATTTGGATAAAATAATAAAGAACCA
>JBEPWN010000608.1:0-1619 GCA_041642395.1 Marinilabilia sp.
AAGAAAAATAATCTTAACCCGATTTAAAGTAAACTTAAAAAGGTTAACTGAATGTTACATGGCTTTACTGTTGTGTGCGTCGCTGCTCATCCATTCTTTTTTTCCACTTTTCCAGGGCCAGTTTCTGAAGGTCTTCCACTTTATCTGATTCATCAACAATTTCAAGCCCAAGCAGGGTTTCAAACAAATCCTCCATGGTTACAAGACCAACAACGCTTCCAAAATCATCGTCCACCATTGCAAGGTGTTCGCGGTTCAGGATAAGGGTATCCATCAGTTTTGCCACTGTGAAATTATCGTTTACAAAAAGGATATTGCGCTTTATTTCGGAGGCTTTGACCGAATGTTTATCCTGGGCAAGATTCTCAAGTAAATTATCTTTTAATATTACTCCGGTTATATTATCCGGGTTTTCATGATAAACGGGTATCCTGGAGAATACCATTGGTTTTATTTCCTTGTAAATTTCATCCATACTTTGGTTTTCATCTACAGTAACTATTACGGAACGGGGCGTCATGATGTCCCTTACTTTCAGATTTTCAAGGCGTAACAGGTTTTGAATTATTGACTTTTCCTCCCTGTCAAGGGCACCGCTTTGAAGCCCCACGTCAGCCATTGCAGCAAAATCGGCACGGCTGAATACACTGCGTCCTTTTTCGGTTTTCACCATTCGGGTAATGCCCTTGCTCATCCACACAAAAGGCGCCAGAACAATAAGCAACACCCGTAAGGAATTCACTGTAAACGGAGTTAACTGTTGCCAGAATACTGCACCAAATGTTTTGGGAATGATTTCCGAAAGTATAAGTATGGCAAGGGTCATCGCTCCTGCTATTACCGATTCGTAGGTAGTACTTATAAACAGGAAATCGATTTGCTGAGTGCCAAACAATTTGCCGGCCTTTACACCCACACCAAGGGCCCCAACAGTATGGGCAAAAGTATTAAGGGTTAAGATGGCTGAAAGCGGCCTATCGATGTCTTCCTTCATTTTACTCAGCAGATGACCTATCTTCGGTTTTTCGGTTTGCAACCGGCCAATATATGATGGGGTATTGCTTAAAAGAACCGCTTCCCACATGGAACAAAAAAAAGATACTACAATGGATAAAGAAAAAAACAAAAATAATTCTGTCATTTAATAAATTTATTACTCCCTGCGATCATCTAAAACATCTGAAATGTTTTAATAAGTTTTCCTGTTTTCAGATAATGTTGAATATGCTAAAATAGATATTTCATGCCTCAATAAAAAGGCAGTTATTATTTATTTACAAAAGAAGCATTATTTTTGTTTCCATTCTTTTTCTCAAATGATATTTTTTTACATTAGTTAATATCACCGTAATCTGAATTTAGTATGAAAAACTACTTAATGTTTATTTTATTTTTAATGACAACTATGTTGACAGTGGCCCAAAACAACAACGATCCATACCAATGGCTGGAAAATGTTGATGATCAGAAAGCCCTCGAGTGGGTAAAAAACTGGAATGAAAAATCAACAGAAGTATTCTCCGCACAGCCCGTTTATGAAGAGATTTACAACAAAAACCTGGAGATCATGAATTCCACCGACAGAATTGCCTCTCCCGGTCTTTACGGAGACTACGTTT
>JBEPWN010000609.1:0-1616 GCA_041642395.1 Marinilabilia sp.
GGGGTTATTGCTTTATAATTTCCTTCAGATTAGCAGCCTTTTCTGTTTATAGTCTCCTTATGAAAAATAAAATGTGAGAATAATGCAACTATTAAATGTAAAGATGTAACACAATTTGTCAAATAAACCCGAGCTTTACTTTTTAGTGAATCAAATTAATTTGAATTTAAACTTCAGGAAGTTTTAATTCAAAGCTAAAGAAGGAGCCGAGGAAAACAAAAGATTTGAATCGGCTTTTCTGACCAACATAAGCCATACTTTTTCTGGTGGGAAATTAGGTATAACAATAAAATAATAAATTATGGAATCGAAATTTAATCTGGATTATTGGGAGCGGCTTAAGCCTTTGCTCAAGGAAGAGTTCCCGCAACTGACTAATGCGGACTTATTTTGGCGGCATGAAACAAAAAATGATTTGTTTAAGATGTTGGCTACTAAACTTAAAAAGACACAGAAACAATTTGAAAATGATATTGATACACTGGAACGTCTCAATTATCAGGAATAGAGTATCAAACTGTTTCTTTCGTTTATAAATAAGTCCCGCTGCTGGCGGGACTTATTTATTAGACTATTTTTAAATCTGATTCATGAAAGTCTTCATAAGCCTGCAGCACAGTCAAGTGAGATATCAAATAGGCCAGCGAACTTTCTGCTCCCTGATTCCGGTTTACACCATAACTTTCAAAACCGTCGCAGCAACCTTTGGTTTCAAAATCATACAGGCTCATACGTAGATCGTTTTCACCCAAAAACCACAAAAAAGAGGTATATAATTTATTCAGAAAATCTTTATCTTTTGTCAAATGATATGCCTGATGATACATTAATACCATGGCCATGGCATCAATGGGTTGCTGTGCAAATACCGAACGCTCTCCCTCCTTTTTGTACCATTTCTCATTACCAATTATTGATAAATAATTGTCCTTTAGAGTATGTTCTGTCAAAAAATTCATGGAATCTATGGCCGTTTGCGTAATTTTATCATCGTTCAGTATTTCTGCTGAATGCAACAGAGCCAGTGGGAGCATCCCATTATCATATGCAAGTAAGCTTTCAAACCATTTCCAGTCTGCCGTACTATTATCCTTATAATGTTTCACTAAAACGTGTGCCAGATTTCTCAGCCTTTCAGTCATTGCATCATCCGAAGGATTACTTTTCAGGTAATAGCTGATGCCAATCATGGTATTGGCGATTCCACGGATAGATGTTAGTTTTTCAAAATTGGGAGATGCATTAAAAAATATAAGCTTTCCGGTTTGGTAGTATGCATCATTTGGTGCATTACCAAGCAAATATCCCAGAGCCCATATCGTGCGGCCAAATGAATCTTCAGAACCCTTTTGGTCGAGGAAGTTCCGGCTAAAACTCAGAAAGTTTCTGAAAGTTCCATCAGAATTTTGCAGGTAATGAATATAGCTCAGATAAATGGGTGACAATTCAAGCGCCCGCGCATCTTTCATCTGCCGGTAAGCCATCAATACCATCAGCAAGGCCCTTGAATTATCATCAAGGCAATATCCTTCCTTCAGGTTAGGTATTCCAAACTTGGCATGCTGAATGATGCCGGTATCGTCAGTTAATCGATTAATGTGGGCAAGAGAAAACGG
>JBEPWN010000610.1:0-1614 GCA_041642395.1 Marinilabilia sp.
CTTGACCTGAGCGATTACAAGGGTTATATGCCAATTGAAGTATTCAGCCGGAATAATTTGGCACCCATTGGAGATGATCTTTATCATTTCCCCATGCAGTTTAAAAATTATTTCTGGTTTGAGTTGCAGCATCCTCATAAAGAGGAAGTTGAGGGTTATGGCGTAAGTTATAATCCGGCTTATTCCAGTCGTGAATGGAACCAGATGGACGAAGCCGTTTCAAATTCGTTGAAAAAGTTGTTGCTTCAATTCACACAAAAGAGCAGGTGGTTCAGAGGAAAAGCAAGGAAAATAAAGGACCTGGTAATTCTTGACGCCATTCCTTTTAATACCGGCAAGTTGAATTCCTACATGCTTTTAGTGGAAGTATTTTACATTGAAGGAAAAAATGAAAAATATATTATTCCACTCTCCATTGTTTTGGGTGAGGAATTGTATGATGTGAAGCACAAATATCCCGAGGCTGTTATTTCTAATATCATTATAGATGGCCATGATGGGTTATTATATGGTGGATCATACGATCAGGATGTAAGAAATCTCTATCTCCGGCTTATCGTGCACCGAAGTAAGGTGAAAAGCAGGATTGGAGAACTGGCTGGGTTGCCCGCCCGGAAATTGGGTGCCAGAATTAACAAGAGCGAACTCCCCCTGAAATCGAAAGTCCTGGATGCCGAGCAATCCAATACATCGGTGCTTTATGATCACCGCTTTTTCTTTAAAATGTATCGCAGTCCGGAAGAGGGAAGCAATCCTGAGCTTGATATCATTAAAGCACTTACTGAACATACTGACTTCAGGAATTTTCCGGTTTACGCCGGTGCGCTGGAATACCGCAGCGGCGATACAAAAATGGGTGTTGCCATGCTTGTTGATTTTCTTCCAAACGAAGGCACTGCATGGGAGTTTACACAGAATGCCATCGAGAGTTATTTCGACCGCATTACAGAAGACCGGGATGGTCTTGCTGCTTACATAGAAAAGAATGACATTCTGGATATCCTAAGCGATGAAAAACAACTGGAATTATTTGATCCTTTCTTTATTGAAATGATAGAATTACTGGGTCAGCGTACAGCCGAAATGCATATGGCACTTGCATCCATTAAGAAAGACAAAGATTTCGTGGAAGAGCCATTCTCCCTCCTCCATCAAAAATCCATTTATCAGTCGTTCCGTACATTGATAAAACGTACGTTTGACCAAATGAAGATGTCAAGAAGTAAACTTGATGAAGAACAGAAGAATTTGCTTGATGATATTTTAAAAAATGAGAATCTGTTGTTAACGACATTAAAACAGACCCTTGAGCAGAAGAGAATTCATACCTCAAAGATCCGGATTCATGGTGACTATCATCTTGGACAGGTTCTGTTTACGGGGAAAGATTTTCAGATCATCGATTTTGAAGGAGAGCCTACCAGGTCCCTCACTGCCCGTAGTCTGAAATATTGCCCATTTAAAGACGTCGCGGGCATGTTGCGTTCGTTTCACTATGCCGTTTATATGGGATATCTGGAATACAACACGAAAGTTCCCGGTTATGACGAGTTCCTGAGTTCATGGCTGGAATTGTGGTACATAAAAGTTGAGAGTGCTTTTCTTAACAGTTAT
>JBEPWN010000611.1:0-1601 GCA_041642395.1 Marinilabilia sp.
ATATTCTTATCAGAAGAATTCAGATGAACCTCCTTTGCAGTCTGTGACGGAGTCGCCGCCACTTCCATCACAGTCCGCGAGGATCAGCTGACCTGCTGAAGGGAATGCACCTGATGTCCACCTGATGCCGATTGCTGAAAAAAGCTGCATATGGCCTTCCTGCTGAGCTCAAGTCATGCAAGGACCGAATATTGTCTCTATATGGATTCCAATATGAAAAGGTGGCATGATGATGGTGTTGATTATGAATTTTTTCAGACTATTGAGCCAGCGAATATCACTTGAACTTCCTGTTAATGTCTTTTTGCAGCATAAGAAAACAGGCAGAATTTCCTCTGATTTCACCACCGGCACCATTGTCAACCTGTCCAAAGCGGGAGCATGTGTGGTTCTGGACAAGGTTATCCTGGATGGTAACCACCTCTTTTTTACAGCCCAGGAGCAGTCGGAGAACAATATTTACCTGACCAACTTTTCAACTGACAAGGATGTTGTAAGCGAGATACTGGCAACTGCTGTATGGATGGATGGATGTACCTATCATCATAAGCACTCTTTCAAAATTGGTGTGCGGTTCATGGGATTGCAGAAAGAGCTTTTCTCCATTATGAAGAACAGATCACAATAAACCGGCATGGCGGCCTGCTACTCGAATTGATGAACGTCTCCATTGATGGCGTCGTAAAAACTCTTCATCTTCTTCGTTGTCACAAATTTTCTATCATTACGACGTACCTTAGTACGCCGAAATGATAGAAAATTTGCGCGCCTCGAATATGAAGCTTTTTACTTAGCCATCACAAAATCTGACTTTTTACGAGATTATCTCCATTAATTTCGGTAGAAAAATCCCGGCGCTTTTTTATCATTTCTTTGGAGCATAAGATTTTGCCGCTCTTGCCTATTCAGGGAAGATGTTTTACCGTTTTTTCTATTCAATCCCCAAGCCGGCATGGTAACTCATTGTCGTTACCGCAAGTTTCATTTCACGACCACTGCAGCTTTACATTCTGATAGTCAGCGGGTAATCACCGGGTCGGCTGGGCCGTAGCCGTTGTTCGGCTTTTCTGGAACCACCATCACAGGGAGGTAGAATTGCTATGACGCAAAAGAATCAGGTCTACAAATGCAACAAGTGCGAAAATGTGGTTGAGGTCAAAAGAGCAGGGGAAGGAGAACTCGTCTGCTGCGGAGAATCGATGCAGCTCCTTAATGAAGAGGAATCGGCAGCATTTCTGACACCCCCTTCCATGAAGCCGGGTTCTCCGTAATCCCGAAAGATTTTTTTCATTTTCTGGATGAGTCTGGCAGGATCACTGCTTACCAGGAACTCGGATCACTGCAACTTCGCTCATGATGCCTCTCCAGAAAAACCTGCCAGACTCGTGGAATATCCGGACTGATCCCGAATGTGGCCGGACATTTTTGTTTCCGGTGTCCGGGATGAATCGAAAAAAAGAGGGCCATGGCAAATGTCGACATACTCAAGGCGGAAGTATCTAATATGTGTTTTATGGATTGTCTCGACGGTTTTTATCATTGCCACCTATACTCTCAGCGAATCACCTGAAATGGGAGGAAAACCCATGAAACTGACAAGC
>JBEPWN010000612.1:0-1593 GCA_041642395.1 Marinilabilia sp.
GGAAGTCCACCGGAAGTCCACCGGAAAAGTGCGTTTTTTAGCGTTTATTTGCACCGTTGTGCACATAAAAAAACCCTGTAAGTGTTGACTTACAGGGTTTTACTTCTTTTTGCTTAGTTGCTCAGCGGAGAGAGAGGGATTCGAACCCCCGGTACCTCGCGGTACAACGGTTTTCAAGACCGCCGCATTCGACCACTCTGCCATCTCTCCAGTCGATAATAAGGATGCTTTGAAAATTATTGGAAACCGTGTGTTTCTGTTCTGTCAAAGCGGTTGCAAAATTAGGTGATTTATTGGAATCTCAAAACCTTTTGGCTAAAAAAAGCACTGTTTTTACACCTTTTCCTCAATCTCATTGGTGGTCAGTTTTTTGGGATTGCGGTTTTTATTTGAATTTTTCATTTAATCTGGCGGCAATCCTGGTACCCTGGCGAATTCTGTCGGCCATACCGATGCCATCACGGAGGTTGCCACCCAGAATGAGACCCGGAAAATGTGTTTCTATTTTTTTGATTGTTTCGAGTCGCTCCCCGGTGGAAATGCCATATTGGGGAATGGCATAGTTGTGGCGGAAAATGCGAATCAGATCAGGCTTTATGTCGGTGACCATCATCATTCTTTGAAGTTCCGGTAAAACAAGTTTTTTTATCTCATCGTCCTTCAAATCAACAATGTCCTGGTTGCGTACGCCACCCAGGAAAACAGATAACAATGCTCCGTCTTTGGGTGCTCTGTCTTTGAGGAAGGCTGAAAGAAACAGGACACCCAGAATATCGCGATGTTCGCGTGAGGGCACGAGGCCTCCGAATGCTTTTAAGGGAATGCCCCTCCATTCTGTGTAACCGATTGAAACCTGCACCACGCGTGCGTAAGTAAGATTGGTAATGCTTTGTATTTCATCGTGTCGCAGGAAAGGCAATAATGATGGTATTTCATGGGCTCCGGTGGTTGTTATTACCGCGTTGCTTTCAATTTCTTTTTTTATTCCACGCTGAACATATTTGGTTATGAAGTCTGGTCCGGCCGGGCAAACTGATGTTTCGTAACATCCCAGTTGTATTTCCTCATCGGTAAATTTTGAAGTAAGAGCTATGATTAATTGATCAAGTCCCCCTGATACAGAAAACATTTCTTTGGAGGCTTTTTTTCGGGTGCGGTACTCTTCCGGATCATATTTCTTTAAATGTTTGAGTTCGGCATGTTTTTTAAAGCCTCCTTTTATAAAACTTCCATAGTCTTGTTCAAGATTATAGAGTTTAGGAAGTGCAAAACGGGTTACCAGTTTTGAAGGGTCACCGGCATATATTCCAAGAATGAAGGGATCAACAGCATAATCGAGAAAGGATTTCCCCATACGCCGTTTAACGAGTTGGTCCAGGGTTTCATCGGGATTTTTTCCTGGTTTTCGAAAAGGTTCGAGAAGAATATTCAATTTGTCTTTCCATGAAAAGAGAGGTGTGGTAATACCATCTTTTAAACTTTGAGGCAGATTGTGCCAGCGTCCCTCCTTCCAGATCAGCCGGCGTTTGGCTTCCTTATTGGCTGGTTCAACCTGTATTTCAGGCTTCAGTTCTTCAAACAGATCAAATACTT
>JBEPWN010000613.1:0-1591 GCA_041642395.1 Marinilabilia sp.
TAATTTAAAAGGAGGAAATGTTATGAAAAAATCAATGTTTTTTGTTTTCGCATGCATCATTCTTATTGCGTGTGACACTGCAATCGAGGAACCAGTGTCCGACGACATGATTTTGCTTAAAAGCAAGAGTTTATCTGTTGAGAATTGCGAGAATATCCGCATTCAAGGTGTTTTCCAATTATCAGATGATGTTTGTTTCGATTTTTCTGAAATGAAAGATCTTTTTTATGCCTTGGAAGATGCCGGCGCCTTTGCTGTGCATCCTGAATATGGTTTTCCGTTGACATCGGAAAATGAATTTAAGGTTACCGGCTTCCTGGGAGCTGACACAATCAAAACGAAAATTGCTGGTGTCGAGGGAATGTTAGGATCCATTGTCACACATCGATATCCTGCAAATGAAAAAGAAAATTCTGCGGTTTTCTATCATCTGTTTCATCTTTTTATAAGCTATAATGATACCGATGTCCCCGATGCCTTTGTTACCTGGGATAATGCAGTTCAATCGCCCGTGAATCCGAAAAATTTTACAGCCAGAATCAACAACAAACTGGAAGTGCTGGCAGGTACCGGGATTTTTGAGAACGCTTCAGGCAAGTTGATTAACAATGGGATGATGGATTTTGGAGTCACACCTCCGGAAATCCATGCCAACGTCCATGGCCGTATCTGCGGAGATGGCATAGGTAAAGAACATTAATTTGTGCATTATGAATCAAAGCCAGTCGGAAAATTTGAATTAATCATAGAAATGCAGACATAAAAAAGTGTTGAAATTAAAATCCCGGTCATTCATATACCGGGATTTTTTTTAAATGGAATGTATAATGAACCAGTTCTGTCAAAAATACGTGTGGTTGCCTGATTCTGTTCAACCTGATTTTGAGAACCTCCTATCAAATCTTAATCAGGAAATAGATGGATTTACTGAAAAGTCAGAAATGCATCAAAAAAAGGCAGCATGCTGTTTAATGCACGTCCATCGACTGTCCAGAGTTTGTCACTGTGCATTCCCAGGTATTCTTCTGCATAATGCTTGATTCCTAAACTATCCAGCTTTTGACTGAACATTAAGCATGATATTGGAATCCAATCAAATTCATCGTTTCTACCCCAATCCAGTTTTAATGCAGTTAATTCATTAAAATTTTCAGTATAATGATCGACTATTTCCAACATGCTGTTTTGCTTCCACAGTTCCAGTATAGATTCGTTTACAATCAGGCTGTCGCCAATAAGCGTGAACGGTAAATCAACATAAAAAGGTGGATTATTGAGATTGGGAGTAAAAGCACGCCCCATAGCCACAAGCCCATTAGCCATAAAATTAGCCGGATCTGTTATCAATTCATCTCGTGTTTTAATTTCCGATAAACTTCTGTAAACTGAATTATATAATCCCGATGTGCCCGATCCATCCAAACCAGCAGGTGAAAGCCCGTAAACGGCTGAAAAAACATCCGGAAATAACATTCCCAGCCTGATTGCACCAAATCCACCCATGGAATGACCTGTGATTCCCCTGCTGTTTCTATCCGGAATTGTCCGGTAATTTTTATCGATGTGAGAGACCAGATCTATAGCTGTAAAA
>JBEPWN010000614.1:0-1578 GCA_041642395.1 Marinilabilia sp.
CCGTTTACCAGTATCCGGTTGCCGAGGAATCCGGTCATCTGGTCCATGGGGCTGTTTTGTGCATATACCAACTGGTTATTGCTGTCGAACGTTCTGTCCTGGATAATTACCGGCAGTTCAAACTGAGACGAGGGCAGATTTTCATCATCATCTTCCACTATAAACATTCCTGCCAATCCCTGATATACCTGTGGCCCCGTAATTTTATCAGGATGGGGGTGAAACCAGTAGGTTCCCGGCCTGTTGTTTACTTCAAACTCATAAATATACTGATTTCCATTGCCCACTGCATGCATCGGATGGCCATCCATTTCCGCAGGGATATGCAATCCGTGCCAGTGAATAATGCTTTCACGCGGAAGCTGATTCTTAAACCGCACCCTTATTTTCTGTCCCTGTTTTACACGAAAAACAGGCCCAAGGTAAGACTCCGGTATATTTTCAACAACTTCATTCTTCCCTATAAGAACATTAAGCTTATAAGAAAAAACATTGGTTTTATTGCCCGATAATATTTGCAGCTCTGAAGGGGCAGCTGTTAATTCAACATCCACATCCGGAGAGAAACCGGGGTTGATACTATAGTTCCCCGACATACTGTCATCCGAACCGATGGAGCTGCAAAATGAAAGTGCAGGCATAACTGTTGCGGCTGCAACTCCATGAAAAATATTATTGATAAATTGAGAACGTTTCATTTTATGAAATCAGATAATATGATTTTTTATAGATGTAACGAAAAAAACATGCCATCTTCAATAATTAGTGTGTATGTTATTGAAGCTGCTGTTATCCAATACACTTTACAATATTTTGCAATGAGTAAGCTGAGCTTGTGTGGAAAACTTACTCAATATGAGCAAAATGTGCCACTTCAGAAAGAAGAGCAGAACCATTTATAGAAAAAGATTACTTCCGGGTTTTCTAAAATTCAATTCTGTAACTTAAAAAAGGAAGTATTCCCAACTGGTTTTTAAAGACTGTTTTATTTTGATGAAAATCATAATAAGGCCATGCCGGATTTTTTTTATTGGTTACATTCTGGATGTCGATGGCAAATGTGCGCGTGTAATTCGCTTTATTTTTTCTCCACAATAAACGAATATCCATCCTGAAGAAATCATCCAGTTGTTCTGAAAAAGCATTTTCATTGTTAATGACCGTTTCACCTTCCGGAATTGTGGTGGAATTAACAACTGGTATATATCGAAATCCTCCGGCATTTATCGCACTTACATTTATACCGTATACATTTATTTTTGTTTTTTTCACTATTTCGAACTCCTTGCCTGCAGTTAGTTTTACAGAATGATTTCCGTTGTAACGGGTATTGCGTTCAACACCGTCGGAACCGGTATAACGTGAATCGTATAATGAACCTGCCAGTAAAAAGTAGAATCCCCGGTGCATTAATCGTTCAATTGACAAATCTACACCATAGTTTTTACCTGTACCTTCATTGGCCAGTTCTTCTGTAATTATGGATGTTTCCAGAAGGTTCAGGGCCGAAAAACTTCCCGGCCGGTTTGCCAGTACCGGTACATTGTAAAGGCGCTGGAAATAGATTTCTGAACGAAA
>JBEPWN010000615.1:0-1556 GCA_041642395.1 Marinilabilia sp.
CGCCATCTACAATACATTCGTAGATGCTTGTTTCCACTTCGCGCAGATCGTAGCCGAGACCGGATGTCGCATTGGCCTGGGGATCAGCATCAATCACCAATACACTATATTCCAGTACTGCAAGACTTGCAGCAAGATTGATGGCAGTAGTGGTTTTTCCAACTCCGCCTTTTTGGTTTGCTAAAGCAATTATTTTAGCCATAAAATCAAATTTTTTCAATGTGCAGAAAATGGAAATATACCCATTTCAGGCAACAGCCAAAGTTATACTTTTATTAAAAAAATACCGCCCAATCTGTAATATATTTATTTGATTAGCAGGTATTGAGTTGGTTAAGAGGGTTCTATGATGATGTAAATTTATAAAAAAATCCTGGTCTCGTTTCAACTACAGCGGATCCACATCAATCTGTATTGAAACATACCGCCACTGTTGTTGCGCAATAATGCTGTTAATGGCATCATTCACCAGATTTTTTATCCGGGAAGGTGAATATCCTTTCTCATACTTAATTATGATGCGCGATAAATATTGATTTTGTACGCGACCAACAGGTGGTTCCTGTGGGCCGAGAACTCTGTCGCCAAGGATGGCCCTTAATCTGCCTCCCAGGGCTTCCGATGCGCGATCTACCACTGGTTTGTTTTTATGTTTCAACATCACATTCATCAGCCGGTAGTAGGGGGGGTATTTATACATCTGACGCTCTTCAAGCTGGCTGTGGTACATGGCTTGAAAGTCATTGTCCACTACATTCTGAATGATCGGATGAGTGGGTGAGGAGGTTTGCAATACAACGGTTCCCTGCTTGTTTTTTCTTCCGGCACGTCCGCTTACCTGGGCCATCATCTGATAGCCTCTTTCGAAAGCTCTGAAATCCGGAATGTTGAGCATGTTGTCGGCATTTAGAATGCCTACAACGCTCACATTGTCAAAGTCCAGGCCTTTGGTTACCATTTGCGTACCGATGAGTATATCCACCGCACCGGATTCAAAATCGGCAATGATATTTTGATATGATTTTTTTGAACGGGTTGTATCAAAATCCATTCTTGATACACGTGCATCGGGAAAAAACAGCTTTATTTCTTCTTCTATTTTTTCAGTACCAAATCCTTTTGTTGATAATGCAGGACTTCCGCAGGCCTGGCAGGTATTAGGTGTTGTAACTGTGTGACTGCAATAATGACAAACCAACTGGTTCAGCTTTTTGTGATAAGTCATGCTGACATCACAAAATTTACAGCGGGGCACCCATGTGCAGGCATCGCACTCAAGAAAAGGTGAGAACCCACGACGGTTCTGGAAAAGAATGATCTGTTGCTTGTTTTCGAGGGTCTCTTTTACATGCTCAAGTAAAAGCGGCGTAAAATGTGATTTCATCTGTTTTTTACGGCGGGCTTCCCGGGTGTCGGCCACCAAAATGCGTGGCATCTGAATGTCTTCAAAGCGGGTATGCAATTCTACCAGTCCATATTTACCACCTTTTGCATTGAAATAGCTTTCAACCGATGGCGTTGCCGTTCCAAGCAAAACCCTGGCACCATGTTTATGG
>JBEPWN010000616.1:0-1554 GCA_041642395.1 Marinilabilia sp.
AAAGGGCGAAGCCTAATATTTCAGTACCCCGCAATAGACATTCACGTACAAAGTTTTGTGCCAGATAATATGGAGCCCTCGAATCATAAGCTTTTTTGAGCTCAGGCAATACATCACCATACTTTTCGCTGCGGTCGGCATCTTTCTGTACCCACTGTTCAAATTCATCCTCAAGCTTTTGTTTTTTATCAACCACATTGAGATTTGTTAAGCCGCGGTTCATACCGATGCTGTTTTTCCAGTAGTTCGAACTGCGTGAATATTTCGATGCATACTGAAGGCGGATCTTCTCGCTCGATTCCATGGCTTCCTGCCAGATATCCTGCTTAAGGCCACGTGGTTTGATGAGTGAATAATTAAATATTTCCATTCGCTCTTCGATGCCCCATGATGTTAGGTAGCGCTGTGTACTTCCGGGGAAACCCAGAGTCATTGCAAAATCGTCTTTTTCATAGCCTTTAAGTGAAACGGGCAGGTGGTGTGCCGGCTTCAGTGGTTTGTTGTCCGGAGAGTATTCTGCAGGATTTCCATCGGCATCCGCATATACCCGGAACATGGAGAAATCTCCTGTGTGGCGCGGCCACATCCAATTATCTGTGTCGTGCCCGAATTTTCCGATGGATGAAGGGGGTGCTCCCACAAAACGCACATCGTTAAATGCTTCATAAACAATCAGAAAATATTGATTCCCACCATAAAAATCACGTACCATGGTGCGATAATGTGAGTCACCTTTTACACTGTCAGCAATTTGCTCAGAAATTTCCTGTATTTTGGCGAGTCTTTCTTCTTCAGACATTGCAGGGTCAAGTCCGGCTTCAATTAGTCCGGTTACATCTTCCATTCGTTTCATGAAGGTAACTGACAAACCGGGTGCCGGAAGCTCATCTTCGGGGGTGAGTGCCCAGAAGCCGTCTTCAAGATAGTTGTCTTCCACCGAACTTAACTCCTGGATGACTCCGTATCCACAATGGTGATTGGTAAGGACGAGGCCCTGTTCTGAGATAATCTCTCCGGTACAGCCGCCTCCAAAAATAACAATGGCATCCTTCATGCTGGATTGGTTAACATTGTAGATGTCATCGGCAGAGAGTTGCAGTCCCATCGACTGCATTTTGTCAATATTCAGTTTTTGAATTAAAGGCAGCAGCCACATCCCCTCATCGGCTTTAACAGTACCGGCGAAGCTGATGAACAGTGCCATTGCAATAGCGGTTATTTTTCTCATTACGGTTTATTTTTTGATGTTTTTAGGTGCGTAAAGATAATATTATCGGTTAAAAAAATATAACAGGGTATTGTTATAACTAAATTTTAAACAAAAGCCCGCATACTATAGACTCTTAAGTTCTGCAAATGTTTAATTTGACTTTTGTCTTTCTTTAAAGTGTATTTATCTAAAGTTTTGAGGTATTAGTCACTAATTCAGACTTAAGTCTCTTAAATGTGTTGAAGTTTGTTTTGAATGGAGTTAAATTACATGTCAGTTTTACTAACAGAGATTTCAATTCTTTTAATTTCACTTAAATCAAGAGTTATGAAGAAAGTGTTTTT
>JBEPWN010000617.1:0-1553 GCA_041642395.1 Marinilabilia sp.
TGGTAAAAGCTGCTAAAAGATTTGACGAGACCCGTGGATTCAAATTCATTTCGTACGCCGTCTGGTGGATTCGCCAGTCAATAATTCAGGCAATATCAGAACAAACACGAATTGTCAGGCTGCCATTGAACAGGCTCTCTTCCATCAATAAAATTAAAAAAGCCATCCCCTACCTCGAGCAGGAATTTCAGCGGGAACCTACCAATACTGAAATTGCAGGTTACCTCGATTTATCTGATGAAGAAGTGGAAATTGCCAATAAGATAAAAAAACGACAGATTTCTTTCGATAAACCACTGTCGCTGGATGGCGATAACGATTTTAACCTTTACGATGTTGTTCAAACCGATGATTTGCCAACTCCCGATAACGGGTTGATGGAGGATTCGGTAAAAATAAATGTAAAGCGGGCAATGCAAAAGCTTTCAGAAAGAGAAGCAACTATACTCAAAATGTCTTTCGGGCTTTACAACTCACCCGTTTATTCGTTAAACGACATTGCCATGAAATACGACATGTCATCGGAAAGAGTCAGGCAAATTAAGCGAACCGGACTGTTTAAATTAAAGTCGCTGCTAAAAGAAAATTATGCATTTTTGGAGTATTGAAACAAATCATATATATTAACAAAAATTTTTAAAGTATTTATATAATTATTTATGGGTAGATCGCAAGAATCATTTAACAAAAAAGAAGTCAGAAACAAAAAAGAAAAAAAGAGGAAAGAGAAAGAAAAGAAAAGGCAAGCCAGAAAAGATGACAATAGCAAAGGTAACCGTCTTGACGATATGATTGCCTATGTTGACGAAAATGGAAATATCGTTGACACACCTCCCGATCCTGACAAAAAAACAGAAGTTAAAGCCGAGGATATTCAGATAAGTGTTCCTGCCGGCGAAGAAGTGGAAATGGATCCGATCAGAAAAGGAACGGTAAATTACTTTAACGATTCCAAAGGATTTGGTTTTATTGTTGACTCGGAAACAAAAGAGAGCATCTTTGTGCATGTTAACAATACACTCGAGCAAATAAAAGAAGGAAACTACGTTAGCTTTGAAGTGGAGCCGGGTCCAAAAGGACCAGTTGCCGTTAACGTTCAGGTAGTCAGGTAATTTATTTTATCCTCTTCAAATAACAAACAGCAGAGTCAGTTTATTTTTCCTGAATTATTTCAGGTAACGTATCAAATTTATAATAATCGTAAGAACGATACTGACGATTATCATAGATGTGATTGGAATAAAAACTTTGCTGTTTTCTTTTTCAATCCGTATATCGCCCGGCAATTTTCCAAACCAGTTAATCAATACCGGTGCAAAATAAAGAATCAGCCCGATTCCAATCAATATTATTCCTCCAATAATAAACCAGCGTGCCATATACAGTATCTCTTTTTTCCCTGAAAATATAAATTCTAAACATCCGGCAGTTTCCAGGGAGCCCTGTAATGAGCTTTTACCATCTCATTTGCCTCGGCATCACCAATAAATTCCTGTTTTTCATGGTCCCAAAAAACTTTCCTGCCCAGCCGGTAAGAGATATTTCCCAGGTGC
>JBEPWN010000618.1:0-1546 GCA_041642395.1 Marinilabilia sp.
GGAATTCGTGTCGTATGCCTACTTTTTGGAAAGAGCACAATATCATCCACTTTGCCGCTCATAAAAAGCACCTTGGTTTGTATCCTGGACCTGAAGCAATCAAACACTTTAGTGATGAATTGAAGGATTTTCATACCACCAAAGGCGCTATTCAATTTCCATATGACCAACCCATTCCCCTCGACCTCATCGGAGAGATCACAAAATGGTGTTACGAAACAGGCCATCATCATTAATTGAATTGAAATTGGATAAAACAGCCAACAAACCCTTTTGATAACACATATTTCTAAGTGCACAAAACAATCTTAGTCAAAACTTTGTGGCGAACACTATCATAATAATTCCGGACTGATCGTTTAAACGCTACTAAAGACTGTTGAAGGAACATTTAAAAGGAGTTTTCGTGAACGTAAAAACGAACTCGATTATAGATTGGTTGCTTCAGGAAGATGTCAGCATACAGTATTTAGCAAAAAAATATTTGCTGAATGAAGAGGAAGATCAGCTTCATACATTAAGAAAACGAATAGCAGAAGAAGGCTGGGGGAAGAGGTTGTTAGAAGAAAGGGGAGCAACTGGCCATTGGGGAAAAGGTTTCTACCAGCCAAAATGGATCAGTTCCCATTACACATTGCTGGACCTGCGGTATCTTGAAATTGAACCCGTTGAACCCATAAAAGAAACAATCGCCCTGATCATTGAACAATCAAAAGCGCCCGATGGCAGTATCAATGAGTCAAAAACCAAAAGATCCGGCGACCTCTGCGTCAATGGCATGTTTCTGAATTATGCTTCTTTTTTTGGGGTTCCGGAGCAAGAATTAAAGTCGATTGTGGATTATATCCTCGAAAACAAAATGCCCGATGGCGGTTTCAATTGTGAGGCTAAAACAAAAGGTGCTACCCACAGCTCCATGCATACCACCATCTCGGTATTGGAAGGCATTTGGGAATTCATCAAGGCGGGATATCAGTATCGGGTTGACAAATTGGATCAAGTTCGTCAAGATGCTGACGAATTTTTATTAATGCATCGGTTGTATCAATCCGACAAGTCCGGGGAAATCATCGACAAAAAATGGACGATGCTTTCCTTTCCTTCCCGGTGGCGATATGACATCTTAAGGGCATTGATCTATTTTGTCGATTGCGGAAGGCCGTACGACACTCGAATGAATGGTGCCATTGATGTCCTAAATAAGAAGATAAGAAAAGACGGTACCTGGCCTGTTCAGATGAAACATCCCGGCCAGGTGCATTTTGACATGGAAAAACCGGGCACTTCCAGCAGGTTTAATACACTGCGTGCCCTAAGGGTTTTCAAAGAATATGAATTGCCGTACTAATTTGCCTGTGACGTTCCAGGAAATTCACTCACTTTTTCGTTAAATTGTGAGAATAAATTAGTAGAATTTTTATAACGATTCTCCATTCCCCACCCCCCATTCACTGCGGTTCTAAAATAATACCGCCGAAAGATCATTCCGATACTGACGAGCTTCCGGATGGCCTTCGCCGATCAAAGCCAGCAGCCCCACAAAGAC
>JBEPWN010000619.1:0-1543 GCA_041642395.1 Marinilabilia sp.
CTGGCCACGGTGTCAAAAATGGCTGGTCATGAAGACACCAATACGACAAAACGCTATGACAGGCGGTCCTCGAGAGTAATGCAGGAAGCTGCTGAGAAACTCGATGTGCCTTATCCTGGTGAATAAATAGTATCTATTTCCTCATATACCTTAGAAACATTCAATATCCCCACAAAATCATTTGATTCTGCATGTGCATATTAAGTTACAATAAAGCCCCAATGGTGAGGAGTATGTATGGGTTCGTCTGGAGCAGCAAGCCAAACAATAAATCGGGGCTTTCTGATTGCCTTTATCAGTGCAATCGTTCTGTCATTTACCGGCATCCTGATCCGCATGATATCAGAAGATTACCAGCTCCCAGCACTGATTCTGGCATTTTGGCGGGATTTACTGGTGGTTTTGTGTGCACTCCCTTTTCTGATCATTTTCAAACCCAAATTACTGAAAGTAAGCTGGGTAAACATTCTTTTCTTGTTTGGCTTTGGGTTTGTTTTAGCCTTATTTAACATCCTCTGGACCCTGGCCGTGACACTTACCGGCGCTGCTGTGGCGACAGTTCTGGTGTATTCATCTGCTGGTTTCACGGCGATTTTGGGTCATTTTTTATTAAACGAGGATCTTGGTTGGAAAAAGATATCTGCTGTCATTTTGTGCATGTTAGGCTGTCTGTTTGTCTCAGGTGCGGCCGACCCTAATGCATGGCAGGCCAACACCCTCGGGATTCTCACGGGCCTTTTATCTGGCCTCCTTTATGCTGTTTACAGCCTGGTGGGACGGATTGCGACCCAGCGGAAACTGAATCCCTGGACATCCCTTTTTTACAGCTTCCTTTTTGCCACAGTGATACTTTTAGTTATCAATCTTTTGCCCTTTAAATTCATTCCAGCAACAGCAAGTTCACCCTCTGAAATATTTTTTCTGAAAACACAGTGGCGGGGCTGGTTACTGTTACTGCTCCTGGCTGCCGGTCCTACGCTGCTCGGTTTTGGTCTCTACAATATCAGTCTGGGTCTTTTGGCATCCAGCACCGCAAATTTAATCCTAACGCTAGAACCGGTACTGACCGGCTTCACTGCCTATTTTCTGCTGGGTGAAAGATTATCCCCCATGGAATTTTTTGGAAGCGCCCTGATCCTTGCTGCCTTAATTTTATTGAGATTCCGAAAACTTACCCTTTCAACTATAAAAAGATCAACCTGATCCTCAAATACCTGGTTAACCGGTCATCTGTTTAATTGAGTGTTGACATTTAATCATAAAGCCCATATACTATAACCATCCAATTGCCATCCATTTGGATGGTCTACAGATTGAAAGAGGCGAAAAATGTCAGATACTGAGAAAATTACCGTAAATGTCGGCATTGTGGATCTTGGAAGGGTAGACCTGCTGGTACAGGAAGGATTCTATTCGAGCAGGGCCGATTTTATCCGTACCGCAATCCGCAACCAATTAGAAAAACAAAAATCGGCGGTTGATTCCATCACCAACCGGAAATCAATGGTCATCGGAACCTTAAGTTTCAATCGCAAAGATCTTG
>JBEPWN010000620.1:0-1240 GCA_041642395.1 Marinilabilia sp.
GATATCACAAACGACTTCCGGGAAGGGTTGCTGAAACATTACTATATTTTCACAAATTATTTGATAACAGCAAACAATTCGAATTTCCTCTCAGCCGCTCCGAACTGGCCCAATTTGCAGGAACCACCAAAGAAAGTTTCATTCGTACGCTGGCAGAATTCAGAAATGACAAAATTATCAATATTGATGACCGCAATGTGGAGATAAACAGTCTGGAAATTGTAAGGACACTAAGCAAAGTGGGGTAATACAATGATCAAATTCACACGACCGGATTATGGTAAATTAAACTGAAAATGCCCTCCAAATTTAATCAGCCTAAACAATTATGAATCAATTAGCGTAAATCCATCTGCATCCATCCATACAGGAAATTTGTCGCGGAAAGACTGAAGGTTTTCCAGGCTGATGTCAGCGGTTACAATGAAAGGAATTTCCGGGTTGTTTTGACTCAAAATTTCGCCTTTTGGTGAAAATACAACAGAACCACCAGTGTAAGTAACATTGGGATCAGCGCCGGTACGATTAACACCGATTACATAACACTGGTTTTCGATGGCCCGTGCTTTTAATAAAGAAGTCCATATATCCTGCCGGGATGCAGGCCAGTCGGCGACGAAAACCAGCACATCATAATCGTTGCGATTGCGGCACCATACCGGAAACCGAAGATCATAACAAATCTGAGGGCATATTCTCCATCCGTTATACTCAAAAACTTTACGTTCTGTACCAGCCACATAGTGATTTTGTTCCTCCCCCATCCTAAAAAGATGCCGTTTGTCGTAAAACAGTATATCTGCATCCGGGCGGGCAAAATAAAACCGGTTTGAATAACCGTTTACGCCAGCCGCTACTGAACTTCCTCCCAATGCAAACCCTTTATCATTTGCGATTTTTTGCATCCAGAGAGGTACATTATTAAGCTCTTCGTCAGAGAAACGAGAAGGATTCATTGTAAAACCGGTGGAAAACATCTCGGGCAATAACACCAGATCACAACCAGTTTTAATTTTTGAAAGTAAACGTTCAAAATTAGAAAGATTCTTTCCGATATCTTCCCATGCCAGGTCTGCTTGTATGAGGGCTGTTTTCATCTTGTAGATTTTTAGAGGCCGGAGGTTAGAGGCTGGAAATACATCACCACTTCTTCAGTCCATTGGCCAGAAAAGCTTCAATGTATTTACGGACATCACTGTTTTGCATACCATGATGGTTGACCATAAAAGCAAAGGCAAGA
>JBEPWN010000620.1:1250-1543 GCA_041642395.1 Marinilabilia sp.
AGAGGCTAGAAATTAGATGTTAGATATATCGTATTATACTGATAGTTCATTAAAAAAAACCTAAACGCAGAGACGCCATGACGCAAAGTTTTTGTTACCAGAGAGTTTCTATCAAAACTCGTCGAGGTAAAAATAACTCTTTAACAGGCACTTGCAAAAGTTTAACGGCCTATTGACTTAAAGTATCAGTAAACCATCACCACTTCTTCAGTCCATTGGCCAGAAAAGCTTCAATGTATTTACGGACATCACTGTTTTGCATACCATGATGGTTGACCATAAAAGCAAAGGCA
>JBEPWN010000621.1:0-1541 GCA_041642395.1 Marinilabilia sp.
TATGGAGGTCGGCTCCAATCAACAATACTTTTTTATTCGTCTTGGATAAAACGGCTGCAAGATTAGCTGATATAAAGGACTTCCCTTCACCCGGAATCAATGAATTTATAGTAACTACCCTGGTCTCACTACCTTCAGTAAGTGTATTGATATTTGTTTTTAATCCTCTGAAACTTTCTGCAATACCTGACCGTGGATGTTGTATCACTGGCAGTAAAGCTTTAAACTTATGTTTCATAATACCCTCAAGGACAGGAATTTTACTGCCCTTTTCAACTTCCTGGATGGTTTCAATTTTATTGTTTAAAAGAATAATGAAGGTAATAATTATAAAAGGTATGATTCCGCCACCCATAAACCCAATGGCCATACTTTTTATCATGTTCGGCCCTGTTTTTTTTGAGGCTGCAACAATGGCTTCATCAATCACCTGTATTTCAGGAACAATAGATGCTTTTGAGATGGAAGCTTCCGTTTTTTTCTGTAACATATAAGTGTATATCTCATTGTTCAATTCAAATTCTCTTTGAATACTTATGAGGTTTTTCTCAGTTTCGGGAAGTCTTCTCAATCTCGCCTGAATTTCATTGTACCTTTCCTGCAGGCTTTCCATTTTTGACTGGGTTGCAGCTAATTGATTCTTAATTGTTTCCTGCAAACCATCCCTTACTATTTTTATTTCCTTTTCCAGTATTTCCAAAGCAGGATTATTTGCCTGAACTGAATAGGAAAGAACTTCTTTTCTGCTGTAAAGTTCTGTCAATCTGGATAACATTTCACTCAGATTTGAATCTGTAATTCCTACCACGGAGGGATTGACTGCTTCTCCAATTCTGCTGGGATCGTTAATATACCGTTGCAGTTCTGTGTAATAATCAAGTTGTAATTGGTTTAAGTACTGTTCCTGTTCAATTTCTTCCATTCTTTCATATACCGATTGCGCTTCCTGCCCCAAATTCATAACCTGGTTATTTCTACGATAGTCACTAAATCGTTCCTCCGATGATGATAAAGAGTTTTTCAATCGTTCCAGTTGTGAATCAATAAATTCTTCAGAACTTTGCGATCGGGCGAACCGGGTTTCCATGCCAAATTCAATAAATACATCTGTTAATTCATTAATAAAATCGGCTTCTTTTTGTCTGACATTTCCTGCAAGTGATATAGTGATAATATTGGAACCTTCCTGCTCGGTATATATTTTTGTTTTGTTCATGTAGTTGTTCGTCAGGGCATCAAGATCATTGAATAACAGCATGTAAGTTTCCCCAATTTGCCCGTTTCTTTGATTTAAAGTGAAATTATAAAACTCGTTGGTAAAAGGTTCACCAAATTTTAAGTTTCTTTCAATATTAATTTCCTGCGCATACCCATTCAGGTAGGTCTCTCCGGTAACCTGAATATTGTATTCATTCTCATTGAGCATACTCACCTCAATTACCCCACCTTTTGCGTTTATGGCATTTGGTGGAATTATTGTTTCAAAGGGTTCATTGCCATATAAATCAGCATTATACAAAAGCTCTTGTTTGTACCATGAA
>JBEPWN010000622.1:0-1538 GCA_041642395.1 Marinilabilia sp.
ATAGCAAAAAGCTTTTTAACAACTATCTGGACTGGGCGCGAACGATGCTTCAGGAACGCGATATCCCCAAAAATGATCTTGTTGATAATATTATCATACTCCGAGAGGCCATAGGTGATATATTACCAGAATCCGAAGCTTCGTTATTAATCAAATATGTGAATGAGGGTTTATCTTCACTAGAGAATTCGGATGTCGAGAAGATTACTTTTTTGCATGAAGATGATCCTCTATTTGATGAAGCCAAGCAGTATTTGGATTTGTTGTTGACAGGCAATCGCCAAGAGGCAGCTCAGCTTATCGAGAAGTTGGCAGACGAAGGAACACCGATTAAGGAAATTTACGAGCATATTTTCCAAAAGACCCAGTACGAAGTGGGGGCTCTATGGCAAACTAACCAAGTTACAGTGGCCCATGAGCATTATTGTACGGCTGCCACGCAGCTCATTATGTCGCAGTTGTATCCTCGGATTTTCGCTACGGAGAAGAGTGATAAGCGACTCGTTGCGTGTTCGGTAGCTGATGAACTCCACGAAATTGGGATTCGCATGGTTACCGATTTCTTTGAAATGGAAGGATGGGATACATACTATCTGGGGGCCAATATGCCAGATCGGCATTTAATAAAATCGATCAAAGAAAATAATCCTGATGTGTTGGCTATTTCAGTTACTTTACCGCTGCATATCAGCAAAGCAAAGGGGCTGATTGACAAATTGCGCCAGGATACAGATCTCGATGAGCTTAAAATTATTGTCGGTGGATATCCTTTTAAAATTGTACCTGATTTGTGGAAGAAAATTGGTGCTGATGCTTCTGCAGGAGCAGCACACGATGCCATTGAAATTGCAAATAAACTGATTAAAGATTGAGTGACCCAAACCAAAATAGTGCCAAAGGAATTGCACTCATTGTAAATGATGACGGGATAATCCAAAAGGTAGTTCATGATTCGTATGAATTATTTTTACCACAGGCTGATGAAACGATTTCGTTTGTAGACATTCTGGATAGTGACAGTGTTGCCAAAGCCTACCAGTTGATTGCACGAATTAATGCCAATGATGTGGCCTATGACTGGGAGCTTCATGTTACAAATGATGATGAAATTAACTTGTTCAATTTTTCGGGCATCCGGTTTGATAGTGATAACCTGTTGATTGGGACTGCTAACCCATACGATACTGAGCAGTTTTTAAATGGATTGATGGAAATGAATAACGAATCTGTCAATCAGTTGCGGACTTTTATGAAAAAGCAGCAACAGTCGGCCGAATCAAAAAATGACGAGTGGGCGATGTATGATCAGATGAGTGGGCTCAACAACGAGCTGGCCAATATGCAACGTAAGCTCACGAAAAAGACGGCTGAGCTTGAGCGAATGAACGAGCTAAAGAATCAAATGCTGGGTATGGCCGCTCATGATCTGCGGAATCCACTGACCTTAATTCAAAACTATGCTTTGTTTTTGATAGAAGATCATCAGGAGGAGGGCATTTTTACAGATGAGCAGTTTGAACTGGTTAAAGAGATTAAGC
>JBEPWN010000623.1:0-1532 GCA_041642395.1 Marinilabilia sp.
AAATTAAAATCGATTATTGGACAAAATGATATTTATAAGTGGTTTACCGATCAACTCCAGGCAGTTATGGATCTGAATTTATGATGAATGAACATCCGAAAACTGCAATTTTACATTACTCAGCACCTCCAACTATTGGTGGAGTTGAATCCGTCATCGCTGCTCATGCAAAGATATTTTTGGAAGAAGGTTTCCCGGTCAAGGTCATTGTCGGAAATGGGAAGAAATCCGCATTGCCAAAAGGAACACAATTTACAAGACTACCCCTTCTTGACACCCAAAACAAATCAGTCTTAAAAGTAAATGAAGAGCTTAGGAAAGGCATGGTTAGTGAAGACTACGAACAATTACGGGACGAAATCAAAAACCAGTTGGAGGCATCACTTTCTGGTTTTGACAACGTCATTGCCCACAATCTTCTTAGCAAAAATTTTAACCTTGCCGCCACACAGGCTTTGATATCGTTGTTCGAAGAAGGGAAGATCCCAAACCTGATTGCTTGGTGTCACGATTTTTCTGTGACAAGCGCAAAGGATAAAAAAGCTTTGCATGATGATTTACCCTGGAATTTATTGCGTACTTACTATCCTGATATCCATTATGTTGTTGTTTCGCGTAAACGACAAGAAATCCTTTCCGAAATATTGGATATTCCGAAAAATAAAATCCAGGTCATTTATAATGGGTTCGATCCAGATGGATTGCTTGGAATTACGGATGAAACAAGCCGGTTAATTACTCATTTGCATCTAAATGATGCAGACATAATCATATTAATGCCTGTTCGAATCACCAAAGCAAAAAATATTGAATTTGCCATGCGGATTGCTGCAAGTTTAAAATCAAAAGATTGCAATCTAAAAATAGTACTGACCGGACCACCGGACCCGCACGATCCAGAAAACATGGTCTATTTCGAAGAATTAAAAAATCTGCGTGATAGGCTTGATGTTAAGCACAATTTTAAGTTTTTATACGAAGAAAATCCCAGATCAGAGAAACCTTACATATTGGATATGAAGATTGTCGCTGATCTTTATCGCGTTTGCGACTCCGTTCTTATGACATCACACCGTGAAGGTTTTGGCATGCCGGTTATTGAGGCGGGTTTCAGTGGAAAGCCCGTGTTTTCAACAAATATTCCTGCAGCAGAGGAAATTGGAGGAGAGGAAACCCATCTATTCTCTCTATCCGATGGTCCAGAAAAAGTTGCAAACCAAATAATTGATTGGGCTTCAACAAATCCTACCCATGTTTTCCGGGTGAGGATACGTCAAAACTTTACCTGGCAAAAAATCTTCCGCAAAAAAATTCAACCCATGCTGGTAGTGGATAAAGACGACAAATGACCTTTGATTATGGAAAAATTGAATATGCTTTAGAGAATAATCAACAGCTTCTGCTCTTTTTGGATTACGACGGCACATTGGCTGATTTCTCAAAACATCCTGATGTGGTGGAGCCTAATAACGAAGTCGTTCAATTGGTAGCAGCCCTTATTCATTGTGAAAATATAACACCCGCGATCATCA
>JBEPWN010000624.1:0-1524 GCA_041642395.1 Marinilabilia sp.
AAACGATCCAATACATGCAGCAAATTCGAGAAATATGGTCCCAGTTTCATTGAAACGGGAATGGTTACAACGTTACTTACAGTCTCTGCAATATCATAGTAGATTTGCTCATAATCAACGGCTGCCCCGTTTTTATCTGTATTCACCCGAAATACATTTAACTCTATGGCATCAGCACCTGCATTTTGGATTTCCTGGGCAAAATTAACCCACTCATCGGCCGAGTAACAGTTAATGCTGGCAATTACCGGAATATCAACGGCTGCTTTGGCATCTTTTATGAGTTTCAGATACGAAGCCACAGAATTTTCCCGTGTGTATTCACGCATATAATCAATTGCCTCAGGATAATCAAAACCATAACCACTATGAATTTCATTATTAATATCGTGGCTGATCTGTTCCTCAAAGAGCGATTTCAAAACAACAGCACCTGCTCCTGCAACTTCCAGATTTTTTATCTTTTCAACACTATTAGTAAGTCCCGAACTGCTCACTACAACCGGATTTTTTAATTTCAGCCCCAGATAAGTGGTCTTCAAATTAGCCATATCCTTGAATGTTTATATTTTGTTTTATGTATTTTAGAAAATATCACTGCAATTTCCCCTGACAAATATAATCAAAACTGCAAAAGTCCCAACTACCTGACCTGCATTACCGGTAATTTCGCGCCCCAAATATTGCACTTCCAATTCGCACCATGTTGCTTCCTTCTTTGAGTGCTATATGATAATCACCTGACATACCCATACTGAGAAAGGAAAATTCATTGTCTCCTTCAAAATATCTTTGACCGGCGACATCAAACAACTTTTTCAGCTTTCGGAATTCATCTGACACCTGATCCTCATCATCGGTATAAGTGGCCATTCCCATTAATCCCTTTATCCTGATATTTTCAAGACTCTGATAGTCCTGACTTTCGAGTATTTCAAACAGCTCCTGTTCGTCCAGGCCAAATTTGGTTTCTTCACTGGCTATATGTATCTGAAGCAAACAGGGCACCACACGGTCAATTTTGGCTCCTTCTTTATTGATCGCCTTTAACAGACGAAAACTGTCAACCCCATGTATAAGTGCAACAAACGGAGCAATGAATTTTACCTTATTGCGCTGCAAATGCCCGATCATATGCCATTCAATGTCTTTGGGAAGTACTTCATATTTATCAACAAGCTCCTGAACCTTATTTTCTCCGAATATCCGCTGGCCGGCATCATAGGCTTCTTTGATCAGTTCTGCCGGCTTGGTTTTCGACACTGCTACCAATGTTACATTTTGGGGCAATTGACTGTAAATCCTTTTCAGATTGTCGCTTACTGATGACATAATTCGGATTTTTAAAGAAAAAACCCGTCCGATTATTGTTGCAGAAAAATCAACATAATCCGGCCGGGCTAAAATACCTAATTTCTAATGTCTGTGAAAATGAGAGAAAAACACATGCGTTCACCTTTACAAGATATCATGACCCGCATTCGCTCATATGATGCGGAGGGCATGAGAAATTATATTTTATGA
>JBEPWN010000625.1:0-1523 GCA_041642395.1 Marinilabilia sp.
CTGTTTGAAATCCAAGCAAATCCACGCTGCAAAGGCTCTCCAATATTTTCTGTCTCATTGCAGGCGGTAGTATTTTCCAGTATTCAGGACCTGGCCAGGGTATGTGAATGAAATGTAAAATTGTCGGTTGATTCTTTGTTGAGATTTTATTCCGGATATATTTCGCAGTCATATACAAATGGTAGTCTTGCAACATGACAAGGGTTTTTTGGTTTGCTTTGTTAATCAAACTGACAATTTCATCAGCAAATAACTGATTAACTTCTAAGTAACCTTTATGCCAGGCTTGCCAGGTTGTGTGATCAATGACGGGTTCGCTGGGAACATTCCACATTGAATGTTGAAGGAACCAAATAAGTGGATTCGCGATGACTTTGTAATAGCCATCATAAGCGTCGGGATCGGGATTAATATATTTGATACGAATATCTTTTTCGCTCATCATAAGGGGAGCATAACCCTCATCAAAATCAATATCTTGGGGGGTTTGTGCAGTGGAGATCCATGTCGCATCGATGAATTTAAGCGCACCGGAAAGTCCTGTTATTAATCCCCCGCTGCCCCTTTCTTGGACGATATTTCCCTGCTCATCTTCAGTATTTTTTATTGGGCCACGATTAGAGGCGATGATGATA
Organism: Marinilabilia sp.; assembly: GCA_041642395.1. Lineage (GTDB taxonomy): Bacteria > Bacteroidota > Bacteroidia > Bacteroidales > Marinilabiliaceae > Marinilabilia. The sequence continues at coordinate 636 of JBEPWN010000625.1, forward strand.
TTCCAATTTGAAAATACTTCCAGATCAATTCCATTTTCTTCATAATCTTTGCTTGAATTGAGGGTGTCTCCCAATTTCTCAGGCATCACTTCTCTCTTTGATTCTTTGAATTTTCAAACGAGATTAGATGGATCAATTACCACCATCTAAAAGTTGATTTTTAATGACTTTACCGATTATTTCATTATTTTCTATAAGTTTATTCTACTGGCTACAGAAATTAAATCAAAAAATAACGGTTATTAAAACGGGTTTTTCTAAAATGATATTGATTAGGTATCAATAAGCCAGCCTCAATTTTCCGCAAATATTCCAATTTTTCATCTACCCATCCCCCTTGGATACTTGATGCGGCTGATTACGGCCGTCCTCCTGACCACCCGGTTGGCATTATCTCCCCAATCCTTCACGCCATTGGAAAAAGGACTTCTTGCTGATCCACAATATCGTCGAGTTTCTCCTGGCGGATTGATTATTTTCTAATTTTAGGAAACCTTTTCTCAGTCCGGCGGATGAATTTTAACAATGCTTCACCGTCATAAAGCACAATGGGTTTTCCCTCAGCCCAGGCCGCAGCCTGGGCAGTGAAGGTACCGGTGGTGATCAAATAGGCTTTCTGTGCGCCTTCGTGCTGCATCGTACCATACAGATCACGGACAACCGGCTCACCCACCGAACCGCTGTAACGCTTACACTGCGCAATCCATTTTTCACCTTCCGCATTAAAGATGATCACATCCACACCGTGATCGGAACTACCCCCAGAAACCTGTGCTTCATGCCCATAAGCCTTGAACAATGCAGCGACAAGGGTCTCAAATTCATCGGGTGATAAGGCCAGGAGATCTTCCAGTTTTCTGGTATTTGATAGTTTGATTCGCCGGTCTC
>JBEPWN010000626.1:0-1517 GCA_041642395.1 Marinilabilia sp.
ATCAAACAGGGGATCCAAAAAATTGAGAACCGGGAAGCCACGGAGGAAGAAATAAACAATATTTATAAGGAAAAAACCCGTTTGATGCATAACGCCGCCAAAGCCGATATGGTACCTGGCATGAAGGAGTTGATGAATTCAATAAGAAATTCAGGAATAAATATTATTGTTGTAACAGGATCAAGCCAGCCCGCCTTGCTTGATCAACTCAGGAACGACTTTGGAGTGGAACGTCGGGAAGTGGTATCCGGAGAGGATGTAAAAACAGGAAAACCAGATCCGGAGCCCTATTATATCGGACTTAAAAAAGCAGACTGCCGCCCTGAGAACGCAATTGTGGTTGAAAATGCTCCCCTTGGCATTAAATCGGCCGTAAAAGCAGGCATTTATACCATTGCCATTAATACCGGCCCACTCGAAAATGAATTACTGACCAGGGCCGGAGCTTCAAAAGTTTTTGAAAATACAGCGGAGATAAGGGAGTTTCTGAATTTGTAAATGATAGAAAAATGGTAACACAGAGTACCTCAGAGTTATTCACAGAGTATCACAGAGGTTTTGAGTTTCGTGTTTCGTGTTAAATATGATGGTGTGAGTTTCGTGTTTCGTGATTCGTGTTTCGAGTAAAAAAAATTGGTTACACAGAGATTCACAGAGTTTTGGGTTTCGAGTTTTTACCTTAATCTCAACTTTAACCTTAAGAAGGTGTTTCGTGTTTAAATATCTACTTGCCTAATCACCTACTTGCCTAATCGCCTAATAACCTACCGGCCTAATCACCTATCTCTACAAAGATTCAGCAAAATCGTGTGAAATATAATTATCATACGACAAGCAGACATTTGTTGAAAAAGACAAAGCGTAATTGACAATCCTTTTCCATGATTCAATATCGGCACTCATCTGACCTTCCATACACAATCCATAAGCCAGGCCGGCATTAAAATTATCTCCCGCACCAATGGTACTGACAGGCTCAATCTGATCAGCATCAACATGAAACTGATGGCCGGATACCAGACAATGAACCCCCTGTGAATTTGCAGTAATCATTGCATCCGGACCAAAGCTTCTGATTTTCTCCAGCACTTCATTCCCCGGCATGTCTTCATAAATGGTTTTGAAATCTTCATCGCTGCCTCTCACAAGGTGAGCCATCGCATAATTCTCTTCAATAATAGGTCGGTAAACCTTAATTCCTGCAGCATGGTTACGACGAAAATTCGGATCATAAATCAGATAAGCCCCCTCTGCACGGGCTCTCTGAAGAAGAGGCACCACTCGTGGACGTAAAACAGGATTAACTGCAAAAAAGGAACCAAACAGAAGTATGTCGCCTGGCTGAAACCGGGGACCCTGAAACTGGAAGCGATCTTCGGGAAACTCTTTGTAAACCTGATATTCCGCATTATTCTCATCATCAAGAAAAGCCAGAGCTACCGGTGTTTTTCCGGCAATAAATCGATGAAGACAGTCGGTGTTTACACCGTTTTCCCTTAAAAATACAATTATACTCT
>JBEPWN010000627.1:0-1514 GCA_041642395.1 Marinilabilia sp.
CCTTGCCCGATTGTAGATTACTGGCGACATTTTATCTTGATTGTTTTCTAACATTGATCGGGTTGCGTCTCTTAGGTATTTGACACCAAGGATAGATGCAGCTTTTTTGACTTCTTCATGGCGAGTGTTATATTCGGAATGGCTCAGTTCTCGGCGTGTATTGGTATCCATAACAACAAAGCAAATGTTGTCTGGAACTGGAAAATACTCCATCTGAAGGGACCTGCAGTCCAACTTCATGGCATATCCTGATTTGCCCTTAGCAGAAATTAGCTGGTCCATAATACCCACATTGACACCCACCCATTCACGTTCAGCTCTCCGACAGATTTTTGCTAGCTCTGCTTTTGAAATATCAATATCACTGGAAAAACAAAATACTTCAGCAATCGCCACTTCCAAGGCAGCAGATGAGGACAATCCTGCCCCGATCGGGAGGTTTCCTGCAAATACCCCCTGGAACCCTTTACGTGGAAAGCCCGCATCTTTGAGCGACCAGGCAACCCCTTTGATATATTCCTTCCAATTATCTTCACCTCTTCTAAAATCTGAGATTTCTTGTTCAAGATAATCGTCAAAATCAATGGAATAGAGTTTTACGTGATCATCATCCCTGGGAGTAAATGCTATAACAATGCCCATATTTATAGCAAGCGGAAACACAAAACCCTCTGAGTAATCTGTGTGTTCACCAATCAGGTTCACCCTGCCAGGAGCAAAAACCATCCTTTCAGGTTTTGTTTTGAAAATGCCATGATATTTGGAATATACTTTTTCAGTTAATTTCGGATCCAACTTATCACCCTAAGACATTACAGCTTTATTCATTCCTCATCATAATATATCGGCTCTACAGGCCTCTGCTCCGGTAATTTAAATTCAAGAATGTTGGGGGGATAATAAAATTTTCGGTGGAGCTGTGCATCAATTTTCCCGGAATAATGATAACCGTTCAAATTTCCTAAAGCTTGCATAAAACGAAAAGCTACAATTGACCCAATATTTTTCAGCAGCTGCTTACTGCGGCGAGCATACATCATATCCCTTGCCACAGAGAGGCTCAAGGATTTTAAAAATTTCCCAAAAGAATAAGTGCTCTCTGGTAGGATCTGTTTTAATGCAATCGCTTCCCGCATATACCGCTTGTAAACCTGCTTATAAGTTTCTTTGTGCAGGTGGATAACCTCTGCTTCTGCAATATAAGCAATAGAATAACCGGATTCCATCGCCCAACTGCTCCATGCTAGATCTTCCAGCCCTGTCAAATTTTCATTGTAGGGGTGTTCTTCCCAAAGTGATCTTCTTATGGCTGCATTTGCATTATGAGAATATGGATGCGCTTGCTTTATAACTGAGTGTTCCGGGAAATACTTATTGAATATGACATGTTCAGAAAAATGGTTGCTCTCTCCACCTCGTTGTTTTCCGTAACTAAGGCCGTAATTTTTGTCACTTAAAGGCTCAATCAGCTTTTCCAACCAGTCAGGATAAACGGGAAAACAATGCGCGCTAAC
>JBEPWN010000628.1:0-1507 GCA_041642395.1 Marinilabilia sp.
ATAGAAATTTTGTGTGTATTCTGAAACAGAATACTGAAAAGTTTCTTCTGTTGATGGGAAATTGTTGGATTCCTGGTTTTGTCTTCCATTCAACTTGAAACACCCAATTCTTTGACTGAATAAAAAAGGCCCGGCAAAAAAACCCGGGCCTTCTTTTAAGATTTTTTTCTGATTTAAAGGAAAGGATAAACTTTCGGATGGCAAATATAGACAAATTTTAACAAGTTCAGGCTGTAAGTTGAAAAAAAATCAAAATAAGTGGATATTTCTTAACAAGCCTTTAGTGCAATCCTGTTTCATTGCTTTAAATCAGACGGGTACAAAAATTAACAATTTATGACTTTAAACTGTCGTGAACTCAATTGCTATTTGCGACCTGCTATTGCATCGATAGAATAACGCCCGGATCCTAAAAAGAAAATGCCGATAAATGCGATCAGGTAAAGCATCGCAAATTCTTTGCTGCCGTTTCCGGCTGCCGCAGCGAATAATGGATCGGTGGTGTGGACAAAAAGAACAGCCACAGCCATGTTGATCATCAGAGGAATTGATGCCAGTCGGGTCCTCAGGCCTGCAAGAATCATCAATCCTGCAACGAACTCAGCAAGCATGGACAGCACCAGATTGATGGTGGGATTTATACCAAAAAGAGCAGGAAATTGAACGTTTCCGTTGATGAGCATCTGTAATTTTCCCAAGCCGTGACCAAATACAATAAAGAATCCGAAGCCTAATCGTAATATCAGAGCGGCAAGATCTTTTTCATTTCTAACTTTCATGTTTGCAAGGTTTTGTTGCACAAAATTGTTCACTATTTAACCATTTAAGTGATTGTTTTGTTCAATATGTGACTTTTGACTTTCATCCGCATTCAGACATGTCGATAAATCTCACTTAATGGGTGGAAGTCCGAATTGATTATGGCTTTTTCAGGAATGCCTGTAAATCATCATTATCCGGTCGCTCTTTTGCCGGGTATAGTAACTGGGCTGGAATCTTCTTTTGCAGGCGTGAAACTATGTAATTGAAGTAACTGATTTACTTTTCGTTTTAGTTTGATCAAGGCAAATGGCTTGAGTAGATAATCGCTGGCACCTATTTTTTTTGCTTCCCGGATATGTTCATTTTCAGAGAGTCCCGACAACATCAGAATCGGAACATCAGATTTTAGTTCGGTGCGAATGAAGTTGATTACATCTATTCCTGTATTGACCGGCATGATATAATCTGAAATTACTAATTCAAATGTGTTTTCTTTCAATTCCTGAATGGCTATACAACCGTCCTTTACCAATTTAACCTTATGGAGATCTGCCAGGAGAATTCGTTCTATAATTCGTCCTATGAGTTTATCATCTTCGCATATAAGGATATTTGCCATAATTTTATTCTTTATGTGGATTTGGTTAGGTTATTTTAGTTATTATACGCCGGTCGTTTTGAAAAGTTGCCTGGTCAATAAATAATAGCACTTTGGCAATAAATGACTTTGCAGAGAAATGCTGTG
>JBEPWN010000629.1:0-1503 GCA_041642395.1 Marinilabilia sp.
CCACGGGCACGAGCCATTATCCGTTTCACTCCTATATCCATCAAAACAGTGGTTGTGAGCAGCAATTGTTCGAAATCCTCCCCAATAGCAACCACTACAGAATCGAAGTCAAGAATACCCTGAGTTAAAAGGGCCTTTCTGTCAGTGGCATCCATTGCAACAGCCACATCAACATCATCGGCCATTTCTTCAATAATCTGCTCGTCTCGATCAATCACCATAACTTCAGCCCCTTTCCTGGTGAGCGTTTTAGCAATGGCCAATCCAAACTGACCGATCCCGATGACTGCAATTTTTTTTACCATGAATGTTTGAGATTAGAGGTTAGAGGTTTGATAATTCTATGACTTTTCTTATAGTGGTTATATCTACTTTACGAAGATAGAAAAACATATTTCATGTTTTGATACCTATCACTGTAGATTTCTCTAAAACGCTATTGGTTGGCAGTAATTTGTAATGCTATATTCCTGGATTAGTTGGGATAATTTTTTCGGGCTGAAAGCCCAGCTTAATTCAGCCCAACGCAACGCGTTGGGTTGTTGCAAATTAATATTGTCGCCCTGAAAGGGCAGGTTAATGGTTTGTTAAGTTAAGTTGGGCTTTCAGCCCGCTTATAAAATACTCTCAATATATCCCGGGGCGCGCTGCCCCGGGCTGAATTAAAGTAGCCTTTCAGGCTGTATTTACTGAGCCTGGCAATTTTATTTAGTCTCGTATTAAAGTCGTAAAGTAGAATTATATACACCAGCTTTAAAACAAAACGTTTCATTCTATGCAAATTACTGAAAAAAAAGGCCGGATGCAACCACATATCGATCCTCCATTTTAGTATATCGCAAAGCGATTAACCAGGAATAACCTTTGATGAAAATAGGAACACAGGTACAGAACCAGGGTAAATCCGGATAAGTTTTTGTTTTTTACGAACACAAATGAACCGTCATCAAAAGATTTAAAAACCTCTCCCTCAATAGAAATCATCACAACCGCCCAATATATCAGTAAAAATTCATCACAAAATTCATCACTCAAACATCAAATTGATTATCTTTAAAACTTCCGGATTAAAAATAATTGGTAACTGATTTCTAACAATACTCAAACCATTTTTTCATGAACATAACCTTCGAAAAAGCAACACTCAATGATTTGGTGACAATAAAGGAAATATACGATTATTACATAACTGAAACCACCGCCACATTCCATACGCACCCGATCAGTTTTGAAGAATTGAGGGAAATCATTCCGTTTTACCATAAGAAATACCCAACTTTCATGGTAAAAGCTGACAATAAAACAGCCGGATATTGCTATCTGGCACCTTTCAAAAAGCGCCAGGCTTATGAGCGCACAGCCGAAGTAACCGTATATCTTAAGCCGGAATATTGCGGACAGGGGATCGGTTACAAAACGGTTACTTTTATGGAAGAAGTGGCAAAAAAGAAGGACATAAAAGTACTGCTGGGAGTCATTACCGGAACCAATGAAAACAGCATC